>NZ_JAXBLX010000002.1:0-228132 GCF_037027555.1 Halalkalibacter kiskunsagensis
TTGGTCCGCTCGACTTGCATGTATTAGGCACGCCGCCAGCGTTCGTCCTGAGCCAGGATCAAACTCTCCATAAAAGTTGAGTTGATTCGCTCAAAATGCATCGCTAACGATACTAAGTTATTTCAACCTATCAATGATAGGATTTATTGACGAGAAAACATGTTTCTCTATTTCGCTTGGCTTTTGTTCAGTTTTCAAAGAACTACTTGTCACTCGTTAGCGACTTGAACATCATAACATTAATGCTGAAAAGCTGTCAAATGTTTTTTTCGCGCCTCGTCAGCGACAAGTAATAATATATCACGACCCAATTATTCCGTCAACACTTTTTCAAAACTTTTTTACCCGATAAAATGTTTTTACGATTCCCTCTGCTTTTGTTTCTATTTTCTTAATAGAAACAAAGTCTTTTTCAACTAAGTGACGAACAAGAAGTTCCAGATCCACACAATAGTCTTCTACCTCATTTAAAGACATAAAGTCAGCTATCGAATAAATATCATCTGTCCCTTGTACAAGGGACAGAAAATGCTGACTTCCCATTTCTGTTTTTGAATGAATAGCAAGTTCCGTTGCTAAAATAAGAAGTTCAATGCGTTTCTCTAAAGTCTCTTCACTTTTTAATAACTCTTGATACAACTTATATGTTTGGGGTTCAATATGTCGCACCTGTTCCCACACTGTCACCTCAGGATAAAAGCCATGATGAATAACTGACAACCGAGCGAGATGATGAAGCGAATGCATCATATTACTGAACGCATCAAAATAATGTCCATTGTGAAACAATGTTTTTCCTTCTTCAAATCTTCTTAACATCTTCGTAAATTGAATTGTCATTTTTTTCGAACGGTCACCAGGCGGAAACGATTCAATACGTTCTTTCACATCTTTAAGAAACTCATTACGATCAAAAACAATTTTCCCATTTACTAACCAATCAACTAGACGCCTATGATTTCCTACTATTAATGTTTGATGCATCATAGCTTGACTCAGCGAGTGAAAAGATACACGTCTTTCTCCTAGCTGATAATGTTTTACTTCCCATGAGATATCTTGATTATGATTAATCAGCACAATAACAACGTCAAATCCGTCCGTTACAGATAAAGGAAGTAGGTCTTTTTCTATAATAAGAATCGCAAGCGTTTCTTTCTCACTCGCCCGATCCTGATAAAGTTGCCGTAATAACACGTCCATAAAAATGTCCCCTCTCAAATAACTACTTCGACTCCTACATGTAACAGCTTTCGATTATAGCTTTTTAACAGTCACTTTAGGATTCAAACATAAATAGGTTCTACACAAGACAGTCATTTCCTGCAAAAACACATAAGGAATCTTCATAACCTGTTAACAATTCTACAAAAGAGAATAAGCAAATAATATGCTATACTACTAGTACTTGTTTTAAAAGGTATTGCATTGACATAGCAACCAACCTATTGCTTTAAGATTTAGGAGGGACCAACTTGGCTTTAAAGTATACAAACAAAATAAATAAAATCAGAACATTTGCCTTATCACTTGTCTTTGTAGGAATTCTTGTTATGTATATCGGCATATTCTTCAGAGAGTCGTATATCATCATGACAATCGCCATGTTACTAGGTTTTCTATTCATTATCGGTAGTACCGTTGTTTACTTTTGGATTGGCATGCTTTCAACAAAGACCATTCAGGTTACCTGTCCAAACTGTGGCGGCGCCACAAAAATGCTCGGACGTGTCGATGCTTGCATGCATTGTAGTGAACCTTTAACAATGGACAAGTCTCTCGAAGGCAAAGAGTTTGACGAGAACTACAATCGTAAAAAAAGGAAGTAGAGCAGAGGGCACTGAGTGTAGCCGTTGCCATTGGTGTGAGAAGTGTCTTACACCTTAAAGCCCGCGAATTGAGTGGGTTTCTCAATCCGCGGGCGCGCAACGTGCAGAGCCATTACCGCTTCCTTGATGGACTTTCTTAGTGGCTTTTAGAGCACTCTACTTCCTTTTGTTACTTCCGTATCTCATTTACAAAGCTTTTCCACGTCGCAACCTTTCCGACTAACTCATCTTTCCAATATCAAAAAAACCTCCCTATAAGGAAGGCGAAAAAAATATCTTAATGCTCAACTTTATCTTTGCACTTAGGGCACGATCCATATATTTCCATCCTATGATTATGAATCTTAAATCCCGTAACATGTTCAGCTAATGTTTCTACCTCGTCTAAACCAGGGTAATGAAAATCGACGATCTTCCCACAATCCTCACAAATAACGTGATAATGGTCAGAAGTCACAGAATCAAATCTGCTCGATGCATCACCATACGTTAATTCTTTTACGATGCCAGCTTCCTTAAATACACGCAAATTGTTATATACAGTTGCGACACTCATATTGGGAAACCGTCCCTCTAAAGCTTTGTATATATCATCAGCAGTTGGATGCGCAGTTGATTCATAAAGGAACTCTAGTATCGCATGACGTTGTGGAGTCATACGCACACGTGTGCTTTTTAAAGCATCAAGCGCATGTTGCAAGCGATGATCTGACATTGTCATGCACCTCTCTTCCAAGTAACGATTCTTATTTTATAATGAGTATAATATAAAAGAGGATTTTTTGTCAATGTTCCCCTTGACACTCTACTTCCCAATTGTCATAAATGGAGCTGCATCTTTTACATTTAGCAAGAACGAAGTATAACGATGCGCTTGCTTGCTCTTTCGTTGCTTACGTTTCTCAAGGTCAAGACAAGCAGACTTTAATGCTTCTTGCAACTGTTCTATATCCTTTTCTTCCACTCCAAACAAGAAAGTTGTATTGCCTTTTCTCCAAAAACCTCCTGAACTTGCCAATTCCGTCATCCTGTATCCTTGTTTTTTTAACTGTATTTCCACTTCATCGGCATATACATTATCAATAATGCACACAAGTAGTTTCAAAGTACATCCCTCCATTCATATTCCCTTTACCTACATTATTCGATTTTTACAATCGATGTTCCTACTTATAGATATGTTATAAGCAAATTTCTCAATTCTTTCTATTACTGATAAGAGGGATTTTCATCACTACTAGGGAAAGATACAATGTGATATTTCGTTCAAAATAGGCAATTAAATAGGAAAGTGAAAATGATACACCCTTACTCACTAAGCTCATCTTTCACAAATGTAAGTGCCTCTTGTACATGGTCCTTTACCTTTACTTTTCGCCATTCTTTAACCAACTTACCATCTTTGTCAATAATAAAAGTAGAACGTTCAATTCCCATATATTCTTTACCGAAATTCTTCTTTAATTTCCACACGCCATATTGCTCTGCTACTTGATGTTCCTCATCAGCTAGCAGGATAAATGGTAGTTGATATTTCTCTATAAATTTCTCATGCCTACTTACCGGATCAGGACTTACCCCAATAATGACTGTATTAAGGGCAGAAAAGTTCTCGACTTCATCGCGAAAATCACAAGCTTGAGTCGTACATCCAGGAGTCATGTCTTTCGGATAAAAGTAGAGAATAACATGTTTGCCACGATAATCTTCTAACGAAACGACTTCACCATTATTGGCAGGTAAAGAAAATAGAGGAGCTTCTTGTCCAATTTGTAAATTCATGTACACTCATCCTTTCGGGTATTTTCTAAGATAAGCGTAGCCCAAGTTTTAATGAAAGACAACTATTCTTCCTTCTTTGTTACATGCAAAAATGTTGTTACGACAAAGGCTGCTGGAAGTAAATATCCAAACAGAGCCTGTACAATTGCAATGAAACGCCCTATCCCAATAGGAACTAGATCACCATATCCAACAGATAAAAGTGTGACTGCACTAAAATAAATAATATCTTCTATTAAGTGATTTACCGTCCCCTCAACATGAGAATTCCCTTCTTTTAACACTTCCATCCCAAGTAATTCTAATCCAAGATAAAGAATTGAAAAGGACAAAATAACCGTAATATAAACAAGAACAAGCAATGTAAAATGCCTTAACGAAACCGAATGAGTACCACGGATCGGTCGATAACGTAAAAGCATCAATAGACTCACAATAGTACCAACTGTTGCAATAATTAATACTATAGATAATATCCAATTCACTTTATCACCTCTCCTCCTCAAAATAACTTATGAAGTGACCACACTCTCTAGAATAAAAGAGGATATTTCAAAAGGATAATTTTTGAAACATCCCAGAAGTAATACGCTCTTATGGTACATACTTGCTCTAGTTCTCTCACTATGGTTGAATAATTTACAGAAGATACTTGAATCAGAGGAGGAACAAACATGAACTGGACAAACTCAGAAGATTTATATAAAGAAGCACAAGAACATATTGTTGGCGGAGTCAATAGTCCTTCGCGTGCTTTTAAAGGGGTAGGAGGTGGAACCCCGATTTTTATGGAGAGAGCAAAAGGTGCTTACTTTTGGGATGTCGACGGGAACCGCTATATCGATTATTTAGCAGCATATGGTCCTATTATTACCGGACATGCTCATCCTCACATTACAAAAGCAATTTCACAAGCTGCAGAAAACGGGGTATTATATGGAACTCCGACAAAATTAGAAAATCAATTTGCCAAAATGTTAAAAGAAGCGATTCCTTCTCTTGAGAAAGTGCGGTTTGTAAACTCTGGAACTGAAGCAGTTATGACCACCATTCGAGTTGCAAGAGCGTACACAGGGAGAGATAAAATCATTAAATTTGCTGGATGTTACCACGGGCATTCCGATCTAGTACTCGTAGCAGCTGGATCTGGTCCTTCGACTCTTGGCACTCCTGATTCTGCAGGAGTAACAAAAAGTATCGCTAAAGAAGTCATTACCGTCCCTTTTAATGATATTGAGGCATATAAAGCAGCGCTTCAGAAATGGGGAGAAGAAATTGCAGCCGTTCTCGTCGAGCCAATTGTCGGCAACTTCGGGATTGTTGAACCAGAACCAGGCTTCTTAGAAGCAGTTAACCAACTAACTCATGAGGCTGGGGCACTTGTTATTTACGATGAAGTAATTACCGCTTTTCGTTTTATGTATGGCGGAGCACAGAATTACCTCGGGGTTGAACCTGATATGACGGCACTAGGTAAGATTATTGGTGGAGGTCTCCCAATTGGTGCCTATGGCGGCCGAGTTGATATTATGGAAAAGGTTGCTCCATTAGGTCCCGCCTATCAAGCTGGTACAATGGCTGGTAACCCTGCATCTATGAGTGCCGGAATCGCTTGTTTAGAAGTGTTACAAGCAGATGGCGTTTACGATGAATTAGATCGCTTAGGAGCCCTTTTAGAAACAGGAATCCTTGACCTTGCGAAAAAGCACGAGCAAACTATTACTATCAATCGCTTAAAAGGTGCCCTTACCGTGTATTTCACTTCTGAAAAGGTAGCCAATTATAAGCAAGCAGAACAAACAAACGGCGAGCTCTTTGGAACCTTTTTTAAAGAATTGTTAAAAAGAGGAATCAACCTAGCCCCCTCCAAATATGAAGCATGGTTTTTAACGATTGCTCACACGGATGCGGACATTAACGAGACATTGAACGCTGTAGACGAAGCATTTGCAGCAATGAGAAAATAAGATTTATTTAGGATGATAAATGTGGCCAACCTTTTTTTATAAGAAGGCTTACATTCGTCATCCTTTTTTTATCATACTAATAACACTTGATTAACACGAAAATCCATTGTATAGTACCCTTCGGCATTAAATTTCAGGGTATTCCCGTAACGTATTTGAAATACTATTAAATGAGCAATTTACTTAAGTTGTTTCCCTGAAATGTTATAGGTTCTTAAGTAAGAAGCTATAACATTTTCACCTTTAAGAAAAACAATATGTAAAACAAACGAGACGAAGGAGTTAAGTCAATTTATGAAATTAGGAGCTCGTATATTTAAAACAGGGCTTGCTGTCATGCTCTCACTTTATTTAGCGATGTGGTTCGGACTTGAACCACCCATGTTTGCAGCCCTAGCTGCAGCGATCGCCGTTCAACCATCACTGTACCGAACATTCCAAACGATTTTGGAGCAAGTACAAGCGAATGTGATTGGCGCTGTATTAGCAGTTATTTTCGTTATGACGTTTGGACATGATCCTTTCGTTGTCGGTCTAGTTGTCGTACTTGCTATCGCAATTATTTTAAAAGTTAAATTAGAGCCTACTACGATTCCACTCGCAATCGTTACTGTCATTATTATTATGGAAAGTCCATCGACTGATTTCATTCAATTTGCAACTGGTAGATTTGCACTTGTTATCCTTGGGGTATTAGCAGCATTCATTATCAATCTTTTCTTTATTCCTCCAAGATATGAAACGAAGCTCTTTCACAAGTTTCTAAAAGCAACTGAAGATATTAACCAGTGGACGATGTTACTTATCCGTCATGCAGCTGATCACCGTGCACTAAAGAAAGATTTAAGCCGGCTAGAAGAAGTAATGGTCAAACTAGAAAATGTGTATTTGCTCTATAAAGAAGAAAGAAATTATTTCATGAAAAACAAATACGGCAAAGCTCGTAAAGTTGTCCTTTATAGACAAATGCTCGTTACCGTTAAAAAATCGCTTTTCGTTTTAAAGAACTTTGAAAGGCGTACAGAAGAGCTGAATTTGATGCCTGATGAGACTCATAAAAAATTTGAGCAACAACTTGATTATTTAACAACCTTTCACGACAGAATTTTATTACGTTATGTTGGGAAAGTTCACTCAAGTCACTCCGACGAGTTAATTGATAAGATGAATAAAGGAAAAGAGGATATGATGAACTATTTCATTAGCCTTAAAGATCAACCTTGTATTAATGACAACCAGTGGTTACACCTCTTGCCCGCTGTATCACAAATGATTGAATATCAAGAACAACTCGAGCACCTTGACCACTTAGTTGATAGTTTTTTTACTTATCATGAAAATGAAGTTAAAATTCAAGAACCAGAAGAATAAACAAAGAGATCTGACTACAAGTCAGATCTCTTTGTTTATTCTAAGAATGTATTAAAAATGAGAGAAACGTCTCTTTTAACAACGACAATTACGTTAATTGCTGCACTTCAAACAATTTTTTATAGCTTCCCGCTCGTCTCATTAATTCATCATGACTGCCAACCTCAGCGATTTCTCCGTTTTCAATGACAACAATACGATCTGCATGTGTAATCGTTGATAAGCGGTGGGCAACGATAAAGGTCGTCCGATCTTTTGCTAATTTTTCAAGAGCTTCCTGTATAAAATGTTCACTTTCTAAATCGAGTGCCGATGTAGCTTCGTCAAAAATAAGGATAGGTGGATTCTTCAAGAAGACCCTTGCAATTGCTACACGCTGCTTTTGGCCTCCAGAGAGTTTCACTCCTCTTTCCCCAACCTCGGTGTTATACCCATTTGCAAGTCCCATAATAAATTCATGAGCATTGGCAGCTCTTGCTGCTGCAATCACCTCTTCGTCAGTTGCTCCGGGCCTTCCCATTAAGATATTTTCTTTTACAGAGTCACTAAATAATATATTATCTTGCAGTACCATTCCGATATTATCACGTAAACTCCGCACTTGATATTGTCTTATATCTACTCCATCAAGTAAGATCTGACCAGAAGAAACATCATAGAAGCGTGGAATTAAACTAATAATCGTACTCTTACCACCCCCACTCATCCCAACAAAAGCAATCGTCTCCCCCTGTCTCACATCTAAATGCAAATGCTTTAGTACAGGCTTCTCATCTTCGCTATATTTAAATGAAACATCTTTAAATTCCAAATGGCCTTGTGCTCGTTTTAGAGATTTGGCATCAGACTCATCTTCTATGTCATATTTCTCATCTATAAACTCAAACACTCGGTCCATTGATGCTATTGATTGCGTCAAAGTCGTTGAAGAATTAATCAACCTCCGTAATGGGCCATATAATCGCTCCATATAAAGAACAAAGGCTGTCATTGCACCAACTTCAAGACTACCAGTAATAACAAAATAACCCGCAACAAAAATAACAAGTAATGGCGCAACATCTGTAATCGTATTAACAACAGAAAACGTTTTTGCATTCCATTTTGTGTGGTCAATGGCTCTGTCTAAAAAGTTTCCATTTCGTTTGGCAAACTGAGTCTGCTCATGATCCTCTAATGCAAAACTTCGAATGACGCTCATCCCTTGAACACGTTCATGTAAATGTCCTTGTACTTCAGCTAATGCTTGTGAACGAACCCTCGTTAAGTGTCGTAACTTAGCATAAAAATACTTGACTGAAAATCCATAAAACGGAAACATCGAAACAGCAACAAGCGTTAACCACACGTTTAGGTTTAACATAATAATAATGGCAATAATTATTGTAAAAAGATCGAGCCAAATATTCATCAAGCCGGTAATAACAAAGTTCTTCGTTTGCTCAACATCATGTATGACACGCGAGATCACTTCTCCCACTTTTCGATTGGAATAAAATCGTAAGCTCAACTTTTGAATATGTGTAAATAATTGATCACGGATATCATACAGAACTTTGCTTCCAATCCATTGTGCAAAATATTGACGAAAATACTCAATAGGCGGTCGCAGCACAACAAAAATGACAAACATAACAGCCATAATTTTCATCAACATGGAAATCTTTTCATCTTGTGTCATCGCTTCTGCAAAAATTATATCATCAATAATATACTTCATGACTAGCGGGATTAATAATGGAATACCAAATTTAAATATTCCAATCATAATTGTAATCATGATTTGTTTCCAATATGGCTTGACGAATGCCATGTAGCGTTTTATACTATCCAGCTTCGCCACCCCCTCTGTTTTAAGACAAAAGCCTGACTCATGACGAGAGACAATTTTCACTCTCAAACAGGAGTCAGACCTTTTTTATAGTATCAAAATACACACGTTGTTTTACATTTTTAGAACTCCAGCCAAAGCCAGATTCCTCTATCGATATTGTAAAAATCGCTCATACCAATTTTCAACAAACTGTGGCGCGAACGGTCCTTTTCTCTGGTGGATCCAAGAGATTAATTCATCGACACTTCTTTTTAAAATGTCATCTACAGCAGGTGGATAATTCATCTGTTTTCTGTGCAAATCATATTCATCTTCATCTAAGAGCTTAAAGGTCATGTCAGGGAACACCTTAATATCAAGGTCATAATCAATATACTTTAACGCTTCTTCATCCCATGTAAAAGGTGACCCAAGGTTGCAATAGTAATAAATACCATCTGATCGAATCATACCGATTGTGTTAAACCATTGTTCGGAATCAAAATAGCAAATAGCCGGCTCACGCGTTCTCCAATTCCTTCCATCCGATTCCTTCACGAGAATACGGTCATTCCCTCCAATTACAACCTTTGACGTCCCCTTAAGCACGATTGTTTCTTCCCAAATGCGATGAATCAATCCATTATGCTTGTAGCTATGGATTTGAATATTGCTTCCTACTTTGGGAAAATTCATAATAAACTCCCTTCTGCAATTATTTCGGACGTCAGTAGGTAGAGTAGTGCAAATTATTCCAATTTAAATTTCGCCCTTGTCCTACTCTATTCTCTACTAATAATTCTGACTTAATCATTTCAATTGCTTCCATTCATTCCTATTATAACGTTTCCGTACTTATTTTGAAATGTTAAGATCATTTTTGAATAAAATGCCTAGGAGGGATTAAATACAAAGGGGCGTGCAGAGCCATTGCGGCTTCTCCTAATCAAAAAAACACCCTTTGGACGAAGATGCCAAAGGGTGCTTTGTTTTAATGCATTATTGTTGTTGTTGGTTTGAAGAATTTTGCTGTTTACGAGCAGCTGACTGTGCATTTTGCTGGCGAACTTCTTGTGCGTTTGTTTCACTAGCAAATTCTGTACCGTATTTCCCTTGTGCAGAAGCTGCGTTTTGCTTGCGAACTTCTTGAGCATTTGTCTTAGAAGCTTGCGGTTGACCTTGTTGGTTTTGTCTATTCATGTAATATCACCTCCACGACTATTAAGATGTCCGAGGGGACAAGTCTTTATTCAACCTAAATTAAAAAGCATAGTTCTCTTTTTCATTATTCTCTGTGCAATGAGCCAAGCCGTTGTACAAAAACAAAGCACCCTTTGGACGAAGATGCCAAAGGGTGCTTTGTTTTTGTACATTATTGTTGTTGTTGGTTTGAAGAAGCTTGCTGTTTGCGAGCAGCTGACTGAGCGTTTTGTTGGCGAACTTCTTGAGCATTCGTTTCGCTAGCAAACTCAGTGTTATAGCTGTTACCTTGAGCAGAAGCTTGGTTTTGTTTTCTTACTTGTTGTGCATTTGTTTTTGATGCTTTGTTTGGTTGATTTGGTTGGTTGTTCATGTGATATCACCTCCACGAGTATTAAGATGTCCGGGGGTGAATTGCTTTATTCAACTAAATTATTATTTATTATGTCAAAAGTGAAATTCCACCATCAACAATAATCGTTTGACCACGTATCATTTTCGCCTCTTCAGACAGCAAGAATAATACTGTATTTGCTAAATCCTCAGCTTCTACAATACGACCAGCTGGTGTTCTTGCTGCTGCATCAGCAAGTAATTCCTCACGATTTGGGAAATGTGTTAATGCATCCGTATCTACCGCCCCACCAGATACAGCATTCACAACAATTCCTTTTTCAGCGAGCTCAACCGCTAAATATCGTGTTAATGCCTCAACAGCCGCTTTAGATACCCCAACCGTTGTGTAATTTTTCAAATAACGAATCGAACCTAATGAGCTTAAACTAACGATATGCCCTCCACCTGTTCTTTCCATTCTTTTTGCCGCTTCTTGAGCACAGAAAAGCAATGCTTTACTATTAATATCCATCGTCCAGTCCCAATGACTTTCTTCTAGCTCCATAAGTGGACGTAATACCCCAGATGCTGCATTATTCACTAAAATATCTAACCTTCCATACTCTTCATCAATTTTGTCAAACAGCTCTTTTATTTTTTCAGGCTTTCCTACATTTGCTTTCACGACAAGAGCTTTACGGCCAAGGGCTTTTATTTCTTTTGCTGTATCTAACGCTGCCTGTTTGCTTCTCGCATAATTAATTACGATGTCATATCCTTTGGCTGCTAATTTAAGAGCAATCATTTTACCTATACCGCGACTGCTTCCTGTTACTAACGCTACTTTTTGTTCCATATTCAATCCTCCAGTATACTCTTTTCGTTCCTCATTATATCGTATAGACACAGACAGGAACAGGAACACTATCACAAACAACGTTAGGAGGAATCACTTTATGTATGTTGGAAGAGATATGACAGAGCTTTCCATGATGTCCATTGAACAGTGGACCGATAAAGAGTTAGGTTATTTTCATCACGGACTACAGCAAATGACCCCTTATTTAAATGTAGAAGGCACTAGTATTCACCGTGAAATCATCCGTGAAATTGAAGCGCGAGGTGGCTTACACCAAGAGGCTACTTGGACACAAGGTACGAAACCTCATTACGATTAACTCTAGTCAATCAAAAACTAACTCCATTATGGAGATCCAAGAATAAATGGCAGCTACTTTCAAAAGGAAAACTCACTTTTTTGAAAGTAGCTGTTTATCAGAGCAAAGCTTTCAATAGGAAATTGGATATTTTTCGTTTAGAATAGAAAAAAGAGATAAATTCTATGTACATAGATAAAGGAGAGGTAAAATGAAAGCGGTTGTTTATGAAACTTATGGTGAACCTAACGTACTAACTGTATCTGAAGTACCGAAGCCCTCCATTAAATCAAATGAAGTGCTCGTACAGGTAAGGGCAAGTGGGGTAAATCCTGTCGATACATATTTCCGAAAAGGAATTCGTCCAGTTGATTCTTTTCCGTATATTCCACATTTTGATATAGCAGGAGAAGTAGCAGAGGTCGGCTCAGCTGTTAACAATGTTCAAATTGGTGATCGTGTTTGGGCAACAAATGCTAAAGGCGCTTCTGCTGAATATGTAGCAATTTCAGCTGATCTTGTTTTCCCATTACCAGTCGATAATACGTTTGAAGAAGGTGCAGCCATTGCGATGCCGTTTATGACAGCTTATCTATCGCTGTTTAACAGAGGGCATTTGCAATCAAATGATTCTGTACTGATCTTCGGGGGAGCTGGCGCAGTTGGGCACGCCGCTATTCAACTAGCCAAAAATGCAGGTGCACATGTTATCGCAACTGCGAGTACAGAAGCTAAAGCTACCATTGCCAAAGCAGCTGGTGCTGACGACGTAATTGTTTACCAAACAGAAGATCTCGTAACTCGGGTGAAAGAACTAACTAACGATAGTGGTGTATCCCTTATTTTAGATATGTCTTTGAGTGAAAACATGAAGAAAGATCTTGAAATGATAAAAGTGGGAGGTCGTATCATTACTGTAGGATCACCTGTCAATAACACTCCACCTTTATTGTGGAGACAATTAAACATGAAGCACGCTTCTCTTACAGGGGTATTTTTATTTACCGCTCCTAGAAATGAGTTGATCGATGCAGGAAATACAATAACCAAAGGATTTTCCACTAAGTCACTGCAAGCACATATTGGAAAAGTATTCTCATTCAAAGAAGCAGCAAATGCTCATGAAGCTGTAGAGAAAAAAGAGTATGATGGTCGAGTGATTCTCATTCATTCTTAATTCTTTAGAACACTCACACAAAAGGATATTCCATAAATAATTTTCAAAGTAAGATTTTAATTTCTGGAGAAAATAAAAATAGCTTACTTTGGAAAGGAGCATATTTATGGAAAAGCAATTGTTTTATGTCAATTTAAACCCGATCAGCATGGATACAATAAACCCAACTCGTGTCGATGATGGCCAATTAATTGAATATGAAATTGAAGCAACTCCAGCAGAAAAAAAGGCATTAGAAGATTTATTGCATGAAGTACAATCACATGATTTAGAGCTTGGTAATTTATTTACGTTTCGACATTTCGATGATAGCAAAATTGATGATGATCGCAATGAATACCAACGAGGATTGAATGATGTATACGAAGAGCTTTACCGCTTAGGTACAGCTGAAACAAAAGAAAAAATAAGAGAAATTCACATGATAAACGACGATCAATAAAGAAGTGGGGTCTGCCCCCCGCTTCTTCACTGTACAGTATTAAATTGGAGTCTGACCCTTAGAAATTAGATTTCGACTGTCCTCCATCTACATTAATGGTCGCACCAACAATCCAATTTGCTTTTTCTGAAGCTAAAAATGTGACGACGTTTGCGATTTCTTCAGCCGTACCAAATCGACCAGCTGGTATTTCATCCTGAACAAACTGCTCCATTTTCTCTGGATTTTGCTCTATTCTTTTTTGCCAATTTCCTGTAGGGTGCAAAATAGAACCAGGTGCAACTCCATTTACGCGAATTCCATCTTTAATAACCTCATCAGCGAGTGATTTTGTAAAACTAATCATAGCAGCCTTTGCACTATTATACGTAACTTTTCCACCAGATTCTCGACCAAAAATCGAGGAAATATTAATAATACTTCCCGCTTGTTTTGCTTTTAAATGTGGTAATACAAGCTTGCTAAAATGAACAGTAGAGAAATAATTAAGTTCAAATGCATCATGGAATAAACGTAAATCCGTTTCTGCTGTCGTTGATCCATTACTCCCACCAACATTGTTTACAAGAATATCAATTGTGCCAAAATACTCAAGAGCGTCTTTAAATACCTTCTCTCGCTCGTTTTCATTTGTTAAATCGGCTTGAAAGATAGAAATTCCATCTATTTCACTTTGGGCAAGCTCCAACGCTTTCCTGTCTCTTGCCACAATAGCTACTCGAGCACCTTCTTCTTGAAACCCCATTGCAATTGCTTTTCCAATTCCCTTTGAACCGCCCGTAATCAAAACAACTTTATCTTTTAAATTCAAATTCATTTTTTTTGCCTCCCATTAGTATGCAAGTATTCCCCAATTATACTCAATATGAACCCTCTTCCCTTGCATCTATAATTTTACAGTAGTAGACTAATTGAATCATAGTGTTAGCTATCAAGAAAAAATGTTTCATAATTATTTTATAAATTTGACAAACGGCATTTGGTATTTGGTATACTATTTGTATAATCGTATATAATTTAGTATCCAATTATCCTTCTTTATTGAAATGGAGGGCGTCATGTTAAAGTACTTATTCGGATTTGCGATATGTTTATATTTAATTTCAAATGTAATATCGCACCCTCTCCTAGATTTAGTTATATCCCTAACTGCATTACTAGCTGTATTGTGTAGTTTACTATTTGTAAAAAAACTTGTACTTCTATTTGGAATCATTTTTTTAACGTTAGGATGTACATTGCTTATAACAAGTGAATCTAGTACTGGGAGTTATGTGATGTCATTTGGTGAAATGTTAAATTTGCTTACACTATTCGCCGTTATTCCCGTTCTCGCTTTGCCAATTAAATTAGGAAATTATGCGAAAGAAGTTCAGGCAGTTATCCAAAAGAAAATTAGTAATTCTGGTCAGCTTTATATGGTCTCTTCTGGGATTTCTTTTTTTCTTAGTTCGTTTATGAATTTAGCTGCCCTTCCTATGACTTATTATGCGATAAGATCATCAGCTGATATTTTTGCTATTAAAAATAAAGAACGCTTTATTTCACGCTCAATTACACATGGGTTTGCCATGCCTTTGCTATGGACTCCAGTTACACCCATTGTCGGAATCGTAATAGAGATGACCGGTGTCAGCTTTACTAGCGTATTACCTATGCTAATCATATTAAGTGTAATCGGATTACTCCTTGATTGGGTAACAGCTAATTTTTTGTCAAAAAGAAATACACCTACGAAAAAAGGGCTAGAAGCTTCTACCAACAACTCAGTAACGCAAGTCAAACGAGAAATTTCTGCAGCAAGTGAAGTTCAGTATGATTCTAGTAACTCAAAACGTCTTGTCCATATCTTAATAGCAGTTTTACTTTTAAATTGTGTCATTGTTGTTTTTGATTTAGTATTCTCACTCAGTTTTCTATTCTTAGTTAGCATTTTAGTTATTCCATTTTCATTTGTTTGGTCATTGCTATTAAAAAAAGGTAAGAGTTATTTTACTGGTTTGAAGGAACACTTCAAAACTCATTTACCTAAAATGAAGGATCAATTTTTTCTTTTCTTAACGGCCGGTTTTTTTATTTCGACTATTAGTATCTCTGGCGCTGATAAAACAGTTAATACATATTTGGGTGGAGTAATTGACTTAATTGGCGTCAATATCTTTTTGGTCCTGTTACCTTTTATTCCAGTTATGCTTGCATTTATCGGTATCCATCCAGCCGTTGTATTTGCACTTATTGCTGAAGCTATTAATCCTAGTTTACTAGGTCTATCTCCTATCGTACTTACTGTTGCAATGCTTGGTGGTGCAGTTCCTGCATTTTTAATGGGACCTTATAACGCAACAGTGGGCGTGATGTCAAATATTATTAATACAAGTCCATTTAAAATATCAAACTGGAATTTCCAATTTACCTATCTATATATGATCATACTTATCGTATTTCTTCAAATACTGCAATATATCATGTAAGAAAACGAAAAATGCAATATTATCTCATAAAAAGGTGATTCAAACGAAGTATCTTAGTCCGTTTGAATCACCTTTTTTAAGTCGAGTGATAAGCCTTCTTTTGATTTTTATATTTGCTTTCTATACACAGCTTTATTCTTCTTCTCCTGTCAATGATAAAATGTATTCAACTTTTAGATAATTTTATGAAAGAACGTATAAGGTTAAGAAAAAAATCTTTATTTAGTAGACAACTCAAAAAAGACTGCCGCAAACATGGCCAATTAAATGACCTTTTGCGACAGCCTCGTTTAGTATTATTGCTCCCAAATTACTGGTGGTTGACAGATTACTTTTGATTGTTCATTCTCTATTTTTATCTCTTTTAGCCAAGTGCAGCTTTTACAATTCATTTCACATACAGTCCCGTGCATGGCACAAGGAATAGTCCCTTGTGAAACATAAGCCTCTCTCACTTTAAACATATGGTCCCACCAATCTAACTGTTTCGAAATCATGTTCCTCTCCCTCTCTCAATCCAAAATAAAACAAATGGCACATTGTATACCAAAAAAATCTATTGAAAAACTTTCAACTTTTATATTGTAACACAAATTCACTCTTGTTGAAAGATTTTCGCACCTATATTAATATTAGCCTATTTCAATTTGAAATGGTTCATTCTCGACCTTAATTGATTCTGTCGGACAGCCTTCTTCGGCATCGATAAGATCATCCTCTAAATCATCTGAAACCTGCTGTGTTCCAGTATTATTATCTAATATCACTTCTGCTAAACCTTCCTCATCATAATCAAAAATCTCTGGAGCGACTGCCCCACACGCTCCACATGCTATACAAGTTTCTTTATCTACCATCGTGTATTTTGCCATCTGTATCCTCTCCTGTTTTAAGCAAATATAGAAGTACTATGAAGTGGTTGTACTTTAGCTTTTGGATCTATATAAGACTTTGCATTATTAACTGCTGTAGGGGCCTCTCCAAAACCGGTGGCAATTAATTTTATTTTGCCATCAAATGTACAAACATCGCCTGCAGCATAAACTCCTGGAAGATTTGTTTCCATTCTTGAGTTAACAACAATTGAATTTTTTTCGATTTCTAACCCAAATTCTTTAAGCGGTCCAAGTGAAGATACGAAGCCGTAATTGACAATGACATCATCAACATCAATAATTTCCTTTTCATCGCTTTTATTTTTCTCGATAACAACAGAATTTATCTCGTTTTCTCCTATAAATTCTATTGGATTATATGGAGTTTTAATTTCAACGCTAGATGACATCAGCTGGGTAACACTATGTTCGTGAGCTCGGAACTTCTCGCGACGATGAACAATTGTTACTTTTGAAGCAATTGGTTCTAACATAAGAGCCCAGTCAACGGCTGAATCTCCTCCTCCACAGACAACAACTTTTTTGTTACGGAATTTTTCCAAATCATCAATAAAATAATGGAGATTCTTATTTTCATATTTTTCAATTCCGGGCACAGCTAACTTTCTTGGTTGAAATGCACCATTACCGGCTGTAATAATAACTGTTTTCGTGTAATGTTCTTCCTGATTGGTCGTTAGTTTGATTACCCCATCAGGCATGGTCTCAAGATCCTCAACCGTTTGTTCTAGACAGATTTTTTGTTCAAATTGAGCCATCTGTTCCTTTAATGAATTCACTAATTCTTGAGCTCTAACCTTTGGAAAGCCTGCCACATCATATATATACTTTTCCGGATATAACGTAGACAATTGTCCACCTAGTTGAGGAAGGCTCTCGATTATCTTTACAGAAGCATTTCTCATCCCCCCGTAAAAAGCAGCAAACAAACCTGTAGGTCCGCCCCCAATAATCGTTATTTCATATACTTCAGAATCTACTTTCATTGTAACCCTCCTCGAAAGTTCCCCTTTTTCTACCGTTATCTTTCGTCTAATCTATTTCTTACTAGAGCAAGCTGTGCATTTCTTTACACAAGTCAGTTTACTGGATGGCGATACATTCACTTGATTCTTATTCCCCTTTTTACACATACACCATACCACCCCTTATTGTATTTTGTATACCAAAACTATTAATAAAAAATACATGCTCCTAGTAGAATCACGTCATAACGTTATTCAGAACGCTATGACGAGCTTATTTGTATTATTTTTTAATGTCAGCAGTTGTGATGACCTCTAAGTTCTGATCAGCTAAGTGTTTAGATAATGCTTCTAGCGCTGCAGTACCCACAGCAATGTCTTGTTCGCCATTTCCACCACTAACACCAACACCACCAACAACTTCACCATTAACGACGATTGGAAAACCCCCAACAAATACAGCAAACTTCCCTGGGATCATATGTTGAATTCCAAACGCCTCATTGCCTGGTAACGCTGGGCCGTTTGGCTCTGTATTAAAAAGATGAGTCGAACGCTTATGGCCTGCTGCTGTAAAACCTTTTGCAATTGCAATTTCAGGACCTGTAATCCGAGCGTCAGTCATACGCTCTAATGCAATAACATATCCACCATCATCTACAATCGCTATCGTTTCTAAAACATTAATATCTTCTGCTTTTTGTTTCGCAGCTTTAATCATCAGTTGCGCTTCTTCTAATGTTAGTTTAAGTGCTTGTTTCATCATGCAAACCTCCTAGAAATTAATAGCCTATATAAACTGTTTTAATTTGAGTAAAGAATTCCAATCCAACTCTACCTGACTCTCTAAATGTAGAAGTACTTGATTTTTTCAATCCACCAAACGGTGCATTTATCAAATTACCTGTAGTTGTGCGGTTTACTTTTACAGTTCCAGCTTCAATATCTTTAGTAAACTGCTTCGCAAGCTTCAAATTGTTCGTTACAATTGATGCAGATAAGCCATATTCAACATCATTTGCCACCTTGATAGCTTCCTTATAGTCTTCTACCGAAATAACAGCGATAACTGGACCAAAGATCTCTTCTTGAGCAATACGCATAGTCGGTAATACGTTCGTGAAGATGGCAGGTTCAATAAAGTAGCCAGCATCATAGCTTGATTCTTTTAACTGTTGTCCGCCATATTGTAACGTTGCTCCTTCTTCTTTGCCGATCTCAATATATTTTAATACATTGCTTAGTTGTTTTTGATTTGCTAACGGACCTATTGTTGCTTCTTCATTTAGCCCATTTTTAATAATAAGTTTTTGCGTTTTTTCAACTAACTTTTGCGTGAATTCTTCTGCTACAGATTTCATAACAATGACACGACTCGTCCCTGTACATGCTTGCCCTGTTAAGGAAAATCCACCATTTACAGCTAGCTGCGCAGCTTGATTTAAATCGGCATCATCCATTACAATTAGTGGATTTTTCCCCCCTAATTCCATTTGGGTTCTTGTCGTTAGCGCTACTTTGCGATGAATGTCTTCGCCAGCTTGGGTGGAACCAGTAAATGTGACGGCCCGAACAGCCGGATGTGTCATGAGTCCATCACCAATTTTAGAAGCAGAGCCTGTGACAAAATTTATTACACCTTTAGGAATACCAGCTTCATGTAAAGCTTCTACTAATCTTAGTGCGATAAGGGGTGTATCCGATGATGGCTTAAATACTACCGTGTTTCCCGTTATAAGAGCAGGTGCAATTTTTCTGGCTGGAATCGAAATTGGGAAGTTCCAAGGAGTAATGACAGAAATAACTCCTAGAGGCTCTCTTTGTGTAAATACATCCATATTCGGATCGTCGTTCGGGAAGGTTTCCCCTGTGAAACTTAATCCCTCTACTGCATAGTATCTAAGAGTTTGAGCGGTTCTCTTTACTTCTCCTTTAGCGGCAGAAATAATTTTCCCTTCTTCTCTAGTTAATTCTTCTCCATATTGATCAACTTTGCCCTCTAAGATGTCTGCAGCTTTATTTAAAATGGCTGCCCGTTTCGCAGGCGATGTAGCAGCCCAGTCAGGAAATGCGTTATTAGCTGATTCAATCGCTTTATTTACTTCTTCAGCTGTTGCCTGTTGAAAGACTCCAACCACATCGCTTGTATCTGCAGGGTTAATGCTTTCAAACGTTTTTTGACTTTCACTTAAAAGCCATTCCCCGTCTATGTAAAGTCCGTAATTTTGTACATTTGTTTGTAACATAAAATCACCCTTTCTTACTAGATTAGAAGAATAACTTCGACAGCTTACGTAAAACTGCCGAAGTTATCTATTGTTATCCTTTATACTGACACAGGCTCTTCAATATCACCTTTTAAATATGCTTGATACAATCCGTCCATGTACATACGTCGCATATCAGCCCCTGTTCTAACAATGTCTAAGCAACGTTGCTGTAATTCTGGTGTGTTCGCATGCTCTAGTACAATGGAATATCCACGCTCACCATGAATTTCATCCGATACGATATGCAAGTCAAAGAATTCAATTTCTTCATCTGTAAATCCGTATTGTTCACGAAGAATTGGCGTTTGCTTACGATAGATCGCTGGAACTTGTGATTCAAGACCAACTACTAACGCTGCTGTTGCCACAACGAAATTCTCTCTTGATGCAACGGAGTAGCACCAGCTTTGCAACCCTCGTGTTGTTGCAAGCATATTCTTTGGATCCTCTACTCGCTCTTTTGTTGTTCCACATGTTTCAGCAAAACGAATTAGCAAGTCTGTGTGGCGATCCCCTGCGATTTCTTCTTCGTACATGTTTTGCAATGTAAAGTCTTTTGCATCCGTGTATTGTTCTGGTGTATTCATATAAATATTCGCTAAGTAATCCGCAAATGGCCCGACGTAATGATAGTGATTTTCTGCCCATCTAGCAAAGTGCTCTCTTTTCAACTTCCCTGTTGCCCAAGCTACTGTAAACGGTGCTGCTTCACTATGATTTCCTTTAATCGCTTCCTCTAATTGCTTTCTGAATTCCTCACGTGATAATAGTTCTGCCATGTCGTATTCCTCCTCTTAATTTATAAATATTACACTCAGGTACACTGTATAAAGTATTTGGTATACCATTTATGATTTAAACTAATCTTAGTAGATTCTGGTCTAAGTGTCAACAGTAATTTAAGAATTTTCTGATTTTCCAATAAGCATGCTTTCTACATAATAAATAATGCAATACAGGAAGCGACAAATAGACCAATCATAACAGGTATAAAGTTTCTTCGTACTAAATCAATAGGTTTAACACCTGCAACCCCTGCATCTGCTGCTACGCCAAATGCCCAAGCTGCTAATGTACCACCACCAGCAAAAATAGCCGCAACTTGTCCTAATGAAGCGAGTACAGCTACATCGACTCCAGCACTCCCGCCTAATCCAGCTGATAGAGCACCAACTAAAGGTAATCCTGAAAAACCAGAACCATCCATTCCCGATAAAAGAGAGATAATGACCATTCCAAACGTTAATGTGACATTATTGCCCCCTATATATTGAGCCATTGCATTCCCTAAATCAAATAGAAACCCTGGAGAACCCTCACCTAAAACTGCCGCAGAATGCGCAGGATGTCCTAAAAAGAAAAAAGCAGCAATTGGAATGACTGGAGCAAATATTTTAATCGCAAAGAAGAACCCTTCTCGTAAATGCGAAACAATTCCTTCGATTGATCTTTGACCTTCTCCAAGTATCGTAGAAATGATTAAAAGCGCAACAGCTGTTCCACCTATTAAAGCAGTGGCATCTCCACCTTGAATCGCATTTTCTGGGTTAAAAAATGCTCGATAGACCATTGTTCCAACAATCAATAGTAAGGCAACCGGCACCAAGATAGAAAGAAATCTTGCATGCTTTCCATATTTTTCAGAAGCAACTTCTGAAGCTGCTGCAATCTCCTTTTTTGATTGAACTATCTCTTTATCTAAAAATGTATCTTCAGTTGCACTTTTTAAAATGCCTTTTTTCATATCTCTTTTAATCGTGTAAAAAGCAATTGTGATAGATACAGCACCAACAACAAATGAAAATAGTGCAGTGTACGGTAGTAATTCTGTTGAAGTTAAACCTGCAGCAGTAGATGTTAATCTCGTAGCACCTTGAATAACTAAGTCTCCTGAAAGAGCCATTCCATGCCCAAATAGATTAAGTGATACAGCAGCGCCCATTGCTGGGAGACCCATCTTCATCGCAACTGGAATCAGTACCGTTCCTACTAATGCAACTGCTGGTGTCGGCCAAAAAAATGTAGCGGCAAGGTACATCGTAGCACCTAATACAAAAAAAGCTGAGGTTGGATTAACCATAAGTTTTTTCATTGGCGCAATCATAAGTTTATCTGCACCTTGTGTTTGCAATGATTTTAACATTGCAACCATTAAAGCAATAACTAGCATGATGTCGAATAGTTCAACACCTGCATTTAGAAACGCCGCAAATACAACTTGAAACCCTCCAATTAAAGTATCAGTTGCACCTTGGCCTGAGCGAAAAACCAAACCTAAAATAAAAATTCCAATAATTGAAGGTAACACTACATCACGCCTGAAAATCATAAAAGTAAAAATTGTTACAATCACTAATAAGAAAACCCAATGAGAAGCCGCCAAATTAACTGATTCCATAAGTTAGATGTCCCCCTAGAGTAGATGTATATGGTTCTTATGATCAGCCACTCCCAATAGTTCTCTCTCTATTTTTACTATTTAGACAATTTTCTCTGCTTCTGTCTCTAATACTGTTTCAATTGCTTCTGTTAAATTGCCTAACGCCTCTTCAACAATAGCTTCTCCCATTTCTATACTTGCCTTTGTTGCATCCCCAATACAGCCATTTTTCGTCATTTCTTCATAATTATAATATCCTTGAAGCGTACTCCCTGGTCGTAACATTTTCCATTTTCCAGGTTGAATATCTCCTTTTTCCAGCTTCGAAAATCTAACAATATGTGGAGCTAGATATAATGCTTCTGATACTTCTCTTTCACAACTATGACCAAAAAGCGGAGAATCAATGTATTGTTTCATTGCTTCTTTTGCTGATGCTGTTGTTTTTGCTAAGTAGATTTCTACACCTAAATCTTTAGTCAGTGTTGTTATAGCTAAATTTAAGGTCGTTTGATTTCCTCCGTGAGAATTTAGAAGTAGAAATTTCTCAATCTTATGTTGTTTTAATGATTGAATCATATCCCTTATAATCGCAATAAGAGTGTCTGGACTAAGAGAGATCGTTCCTGGAAAATTCATGTGATGCGGCGATACTCCCATATTAACTGTAGGTGCCACAATCACATTTGGGAATAATCTCTCGGCTAAGCGCTTTGACATCTCTTCTGCAAGTACTGCATCACAGCTTTCAACCATATGAGGTCCATGTTGTTCATGAGCACCTACTGGGATAATAGCCATTTTAGCTGTTTTCAAAGCATGCTCTACTTCTTCCCAAGTCATTTCAGTTAATATATAAGCTTTCACTGTAAGTTCCTCCTTCCCTTTAGTATTCGGTATACCAAAACTCTACCAATTATTATGCATTGGTTCATCTACTATGTCAGATAACATCACGCTTTTTTACTTATTTGAATTATATAGGCAACAAACCCAAAAAGAAAGCGCTTTCTACAATATTACTAGATCACCAAAAGGAAATCTAGCATTAATTATTGTATTTTGTATACCATTTTTAACCGGGCTAACTTTGCTCTAATTCAATATCTTCAGTAATCGTTAACTGACAGGTTAACCGGTATCCTTCTTTCAGCTTATCACCTAACATTTTTTCTTCTTTCCAATTTGGAGGATTCAGATGTTCCGCTCCACTTAACACTTTAGTAGTACATTTCGTACACTTTCCCATTCCACATCCATATGAAAGGTTAGGAAATTTCTTAATTCCAGCTAATACTACTAAATTTGCACCTGGGTCTACCTCTTGAGCATATAATAAATCTTCTTTGTGCAACGTAACTTTTGGCATAAACACCTCTCCTTATCGTTTTAACTATCTGTATATTAAGAACATTATAAACATTATAAAACAAAACCAATTAGAAATCTAGAAAAAGTTGGGTTCCATTAGATTCTATTTTAAAGCCCCCCTCCTCTTTAAACCCTCCATATCCAGCTGACAAGCGAATTACAAGTAGACCCGAATTTTTTCATCAATGATAGAAAATTTCTCTACTTTTCTTTTAAAATTACAGTAAAACGCTTGAACTTAATTGATTTTTCAGATAACATAGTGGTATACCAAATACAATAATATTTAAGAGGAGTGATTTTTAAATGGCAAAGTACATTATCTTAACTAATAAGGATGAATATCAGACGAACCTTGTTACAGCAGGACTTGAAATAATTGAAACTTATCAATATTTTTTCTTTGATCAATTAAAGGCAAAATATTCAATTGCACAAGTACATGACGATTCGATCAAAATTACATTAACAGAAGAAAAGGACGGCAAAACGTATATAAATAATATCCCTGTTAAATTCTTTGAAGTGTTCGAAACGATCGAAGGAGCACAAGACGAATTAAAAGAATTAGCTGGTCCTAATTCAGATAGTTCTAGACTACAATTAGAAGTAGCCGTTTAAATGTTTTAACAAGGTCTGTCTCTCTTTAAGAGGGGCAGTCTTTTCGTTTCTATTCTTTTTCAAATACACTCTATTCGCAAACCAACCAAAAAACATTACCCCAAATAGAATGGCGGAGTAATGCTTCTATCCTTCCAAAATATTATTCAAATAATTCAACAATTAAATCCGTTTCTACACTCGCATTCCCTGGTAAAGACTGTACGCCTACTGCACATCGGGCATGTTTACCTGACTCTCCATATAAATCTATAAATAAATCAGATGCTCCATTTACCACTTGTGGAATATCGCTAAAATTCTCAGTACAATTTACATAGCCTACAAGTTTAACTACTTGCTTAACTTTATTGAAATCTCCGACGACTGATTCAATTACTGCTAAATGATTTAGAGCACAGATTCTTGCTGCCTCATATCCTTCGTCTACAGTCAGAGAATCTCCTACTTTCCCTTTATACTGAACCACCCCATTAAATTTAGAAGTGATTCCACTTATATAAAGTAGATTTCCAACTTGTTTCGCTAATAAATAATTTCCTGATTGTTTCGGGAGGACAGGTAGCACAAGTTCGCGTTGCGATATTTTTTCTTCAATTTTCATAACTATTTTACACCTCGTATATCTTATCTAGTTCTACTTATGCCATTGCTAGATACTTAAAGTAATAGATTTCAAACCTCGCCTCTTGATTACAAAACCGACAAGGGGATTCAAAAGATGCTTTTCTTATATGAGGTACTTTCAACATTTTTATTCCATCATGTACATGCTTTTGACAAACTAAAATCAAATTGACCCCCTCCAGTTATCTAAGTAATGTATTCGTAAATTAGCTGGTAACTAATAACTACGATGACTTTACACGTTGTACTTTCCTACGTTGTACCTGTTTGGTAAAATCTTCATCCCACGAAACTGAGATATCTCCAGTTGTAAATGTTTGACATGCTAGGCGGTACCCTTGTGCCAACAATTCGTCTCCGAGTTTCTTTTTCTCAGCCGGCTTAATCTTATCTAAATTTTCACTTCCCTCTTCAATTTTCACCACACATGTACCACAGAACCCTCCTCCACAACGATTCGGTACTTTCCCATCATATCTAAGTGAGTTTCGTAGAATATTAGAATCAGTGGGTACTTCAATTGATTTATCAATGTTTTTAAAATGGATGTTTGGCATAAGACAACCTCCTAATATATGTTTTCCTTCTCATGGTATACAATGTACCACATAATCCGTTATCGATCAAGTTGTTTTTTGAATTATGCGAATTCTTATGTCGTGTCTTCTTACACTACGTCTAAATCGATAAAAAACAATACATCTTTCAACTGTTATGATGTTCGATCCTGACACATGACAGCATCATTGCAGTTCCAACGAACAATTTCTAACCAAAAAGAGTAGCCTATTTTTATGAGCTACTCTTTTTAGAAAATTCAATACAAAAAGATATTATTCAAATATTATGATAATTTTAAAAAACAAGAAAGTGTTACAAAATTAATATCGCCAGTATTGTTGCTACAACTAACCCACCAACTACCGGGATGCGGTATACAATATACTATGTGTACACTAAGTAATCAATGTAATTATTTTGAATTGTCAGAATGGTCAACATGGAATTTTCTGCTTTAAGACTTTAACCTTCGATACAAAACGTTTTATTATTGCGGACGCAAAAAAATAAAAGCTAATAATCACTATATGTAATTACTCAACTTTCGCACCTAAAAAAACACGTTCATCCATTGACATTATTACTTCTGTTGTCAGTCATGTATATTCCTTGACACGGTTTTCAATAAATGAAAAAACACTTCGTTCTTTGGTATAGTGAGATTGTCGAGAAATCACTACCAAGCAGAAGAGGTGCCTCTATATGATAGATCAAAAACAACCAAATAATCAACTACCAAAAGAATTAAAATACGTACAATCGGAGGTCTTTTCTTTGACCTTTGTGATGAAATCAATGAACTCGACTGGGCTGTCGCATTGCAGCAATTGTTCGAGCTTCTTGAAGATGCCATCAATAAGACAAACAAAAAAATCCAAATACTAATTAAAAGTCAACTCCAGCACTGGTTTGGCAATTTGCCTAATTATATCAATGCTTATTTGCCAAATTCACTCTGCGAAAGTTGAGGTGTTAATAATAGATAACTAACCAAAACCTACGTAAGCAAACGTTAGAGAATATCACTATTGACTTATAAACGAATTCTTTATCCCTACCTAACATTCTGATCAACGCTCCTCAAAACATCCTTCAGAAAATGAGCTAGATAATCAGATTTTTGTGGGAGTACAAGGTTCTTTGCATAGTAGCCCCAACTGACCCATATCACCTTTACTTCTGTATTTTTGCAAGCGATTATGCCCCGTAGTTAATCACCAACATACAGAACCTCTGATGTTCCTAACCGATGCTCGTAAAGAAACCGATGGATTAATTTATCCTTTCCAAATACCTTATTAGAACAACAGACCTCTACTGTACTCTCTACTTTTTTTGTTGTAACACCCTTTGCTTTGAATCGGCAAGTGGTCCATCAAAATTACATAATTATCCATCATTCTCTCTGTCAATTCAAGCGTATTAAAGATAGCTCGCATAAGATAATTTATCTCAAACCAAAAGTGACACTTTTCTTGTACTAACTACGCAGTTTCATAGCCATCTTTTTATAACAAACAATTCCTTTAATATCGGAGACAATCGACTTCTTGTGAGATATTCATCCAATTTCAGGTTTACTTTCGCGTACATCGCCTTTAATCAAGTGAGAAATCCTTGAAATCTGATTCATGACTAGAAGTCTTCTTATTTCTTTTTTTAAAATAATTCATCTTAGTTTAGGATAAAATAATTCTAAGTTCTTATGTAAGGGAAACTGTAGTATTCATTATACAGACGAGATCGTAAAGACAAGATATCGGTTTTCCGCTGCATTTTCAACGCTTATTTTATAATGAAAGAGTAACCCATTTTAGGGGGCAATATTTTAATGAGAGTATTAGTTGTATTTATCGCTATCTTTTTTGTTAGTATTTCTATGTTGATTGTTGCAGACCTTCTAGCAGGTATGACTTTTCGAGAAGCAATTACTATCTTACACAAGTCGTTTTATGTTTTGACAATAGCAGAGTTACTAATCATGGCAACAGCTTTTACAATCCCTTTTATTATACCTGTATTAACCTTTATAAGACAAAAAAGAAAAGGAAATAAAAGGGAAAGTCGATAATTAGCCTTTTTTCCTTATTCTTTAAGATGATGGGGATTGACTCTCATACCAATGCGTCGAATAAAAGCTTCGACTTTAACACTAACCTCAACTTCAGCGAATATGTCCGGCCAATCTTTTTTTAACTCAGCCCATTCACTAGGTTTTGCCCGCTCTAATTCGGCAGCAAAACCAAAAATATCACTTTTTTTGCTTTTTGCATCACTTACCGCCTTCAAAACATTTTCCTTCGTCAATTCCTCCCATTGAGTTTGAAGCTTTATAAGTGCTTCACGCGTACTCATATCTATTGGACATTGACTTTCTACAATAGCTCCTTCTTCACGTATATGAATAGAATAAACAGGTTGACCATCTTTTACTTTTACTTGAATATCCGTTTTGGAATTCACTAATTCAATCGCAATACCTTCTTTTATTCCTTCACACGCAATATTATCTACTGTACCGTCCATTTCATTCAACACTCTTAAGGTCCCTTTTTCCTCATCGCCATCTATCCAGGAAGCAAGCTTTCCGTCCTTAAATAAGGCAATTCCCTTAAGCTGAAGATAGGCTCCCAACTCTGTTTGTTCCAAGTTAGATTTTAGTATCCCTTGACTTGGATGTCCTACAATTTGAATCCCATTTATTGAAGGCTCTCCTTCACCCATAAGTTTTCTAATCGTATCTGCAATATTTACATTTATAGTTTTCCCAAAAATACTTGAGGAAATATCTACACGTTTATTCAAAGCTTTAGCGGAGATATCCTCTAAGGGTGTTAACATTTTTAAAATAGAAGTCGCATCTGTCCCTCTTGCAACAAGCAATTTTGAGTTAAGTCGTAATTCAGGTGCTCGGTCTAAAAAATCAAACAACGGATCAATTCCTTCTTTCGCCAATTCTTCACCGATAATCACAATTTGAGAATGTGCGAAGAATAACTGCCTTGAAACTTTTTGGGATGCTTTTCGCACAGCACCAAAAAGTGTAGGACTTGTTTCTGAATACACAATTATCGGTACTCCCTCTCCTCCTCCGTTCATCGCAACAGATCCTATACCCGGATTAACTACTTGAAAAGAAACCCGAAATTCATTTGTTTCTGGTACTTTATCAATCCCCATTCCCATCACAATACCTAGATCACTTAGTTCTCTGTTATTCCAACAGCCTATAAGCATTACTGCCAAAAACAATAAGAAAAAAACGAGTACTAATCTTTTCATTGGACACTTTCCTACCTCCTTACTTTTCAGGAGTTTGATTTTTTTCCATAAAACGAGTACTACCCTTTTGACTAGTGAACTCCGGCCTTGAATAAAACATATTTAAAGGTAGACGGAATAGTGTATCTTTCTGATCATCAGAAACGAAAGGAGCAAAAGGAGTCATATACGGAACCCCAAATGAGCGCAGTCCGCATAGATGACCGATAATCATGAGACTTAAAAGAGCGATACCATAGAAACCTAACACTGCGGCGGATGCCATCATAATAAAACGGAGCAAACGAATAGAAAAAGCCATATTGAACATCGGCATCGTAAAACTGCATATTCCCGTTAAGGCTACAACAATCACCATAGCGGATGATACAATTCCAGCTTCTACGGCAGCTTGTCCCAAAACAAGAGCCCCAACAATTGATACTGCTTGACCGATTGCCCTCGGCATTCGAACCCCTGCCTCACGCAAAATTTCAAAGGTAAATTCCATAATTAAAGCTTCAATAAAAGCTGGGAAAGGAACCGCTTCTCGCTGTGAAGCTAAACTCAATAATAGCGCCGTCGGGATCATTTCCTGATGAAACGTAATGGCTGCTATATATATGGAAGGTCCAAATAAAGAAATGATAAAAGCTATATATCTTAAAAAGCGAATAGCAGTTGCCACTTCAAAACGTTGATAGTAATCTTCTGAAGTTTGGAAAAACGTAAAAAATGTGACCGGAGCTATTAAAACAAACGGTGTCCCGTCGACAAAAATTGCGATTCGGCCCTCCAGTAAATTAGCAGCTGTCATATCTGGTCTCTCTGTGTTTAGTAATGTCGGGAATGCTGTATTTGTTTCATCTTGAATTAATTCTTCTATGTTTTCAGATTCCAAAATAAAGTCAATTGAATATCATTAAGTCTGCTTTTTACTTCTTCAACGATCTCATCGTTGGCAATGCCTTTGATGTACATGATTGCGACACTAGTTTGGGTTACATGTCCCACTTTCATTCTTTCTAACCACAGGTTCGGGCTTTTAATTCGCCTACGTACAAGTGAAACATTTGTTCCAATGGATTCGGTAAAACCGTCTTTTGGCCCCCGAATAACCACCTGACTTGATGGCTCTTCAATACTTCTCGAATCTCCTCCTGGTGTATTACAAGCAAGAGCATTACAGCAACCGTCGATTATCAGAAGCGATTCGCCTGATAGAAGCGACAAAATGACACTATTCTTGTCTTTAAGAACCTCAACTTCTCCAATCGTTACTGAGTGTTCATAAAGAAACTCAAATTTTTCTTGGCTCAAAGAAAAGCGATCAAATATTTCTTTATCTGCTTTACTCATTAACGAATTAAGAATAAACTCATTTACCGATTCTTGATTCGTTAATTCTTCAATATATAACACCGCTGCTTGAGTAGAGCTTCCTAATACAAATTCGCGAATAATAATGTCAGAGCTATTTCCGAGGAGCTTTTTAATATATTGAATATTATCATGCAAATTAATAGAAAAAAAATCACTCTCATTGCTTTTTTTCATTCTCTTTTGATTTCTTTCTTTGTCCTCCCTATTATATCTACGAAACCGATTCCAATAATCCATGATTCACCTCCTGGTTCCTAATCTGGTTCCCTTCTTGTCATATAGAGGTATCTTATAGTTTCCTATCAACTTGAAAACCCTTAACCTTTTTTAACCAATGGACGATTAAAAGAAACAATGGGATTATTACACCAAATGTAGGCAATAACCAATGTAAAACAATGAGCCCCTCCTCTGCATGCTCAGGAAAGCTCCATGCCGACATATTGGATATAAAAAGAATCACAACTCCTACCGGGTATGCAAGTTTTCTCTGTTCTAATACTTTAAAGATATCTGCTGCGATAGCCATTGAAGCATAAGCGTATACGGTCATCTTAAAAAAAGCACCAATAATCAAGGTAAGAATGACCAAAGCATCAATTCGTTGAATAAATTCTGCAATATTAACGAAACCAATCGCTGTTAATAAAGGAAATGTCGATCGAGAGTAAATCTCTTCCCCAAGTATTGCTATTTCGACACCATGGGTCCAACTTAGAAACAAACCACTTACCAAAATAGCCAATATTCCAGTTTTTCTTACTTGTTGTACCCGATTGATATTAGGAAAGATCGTTGTGAAGCAAATAAGTTCTGCGAATGGAAATAAAAAAATATAAGGATAAGCAGCTATTAAAGTTGTCTTCCACCTTCCATCTCCAAATACAGGATATAAATTACTTAAGTCAATGATTCCTGAAAAAATCATTAAAACATTGCCTATTACCCCTAAAGAAAAGATAAGAATCAAATAAATTTCCGCTAGTCTAAAAAATACTTCGAGTCCCTTATATAAGATGTAAATGACGACCACAATCATAGCAGCTTCTACTACAATAAGCGGTGTCTGGTCATACGCAGCAGAGACGAGCAAATCGCCAGCTTCGCGTAAGTTTCTAGCAGAAATATAAATAAAAAAACCAATATACAGAAGACTCAGACTCCAACCGATATACGTCCCAAAAACTTTTTTCATATAACCGCTAAGGATTAAATCTGGATACGCCCGAAACAGGTAGTCAAATAATAGGAAGAGTAACACCCCGCCTGGTATAGCGAGAAGAATTGCGAGCCATACTCCTCGCTCCCCTTGAAAACCGATTGGAATAACTAGTGCAGTGCCGAAATTGAATAATATAATCATTGCAAATAATTGGCTCCGGCTAATGACTTCTTTTCCCTTTTTCATTATTTACTCCCTTAAATTTAGTTCTATTTTTACTTTTCCCCCAATTCAAATGGTTTTATTAATAAAATACCAACTGATATAAAGTTTTGTTAAATTTACATATTTAACCATTTGTCTTAACTCCATAAAATACTCACAATTAATTAAAATTTCACAGATTGAGAGTAAGTTAAAGAGACTTAACAGCTTTTAAGTCTTTTTATTCATGCAACGCAATCAGTAGATATGAATACGAATATAAAAAATAGGAATTTATAGCTTCTTTGATAAAGGAGAGTAAGTAATTGGGTTTGTATTTGTATAATCGATGTGATTGTAATCAGAAAAAAGGGAAACTATTTACGAAAGCCTATTTTTACCAAGAACAGATTATTAAGTTTAAACTGGGCACCTGATTATTCAAGTGCTGTTTTTAATTTCCTATATGTATGTAACTGTAGTATCTTCAACAAAACTTGTACTGTTTAAAAGACCACTGTGCAGGTTTATAGCTTTAAGGGTATAGCGATTTCTTCTATTAATTGGTTTGAATTGACATTCTCAGATTCAGACCCTTTCTTAATGTTAGAAATCGCACAGGGAAACGTGCAAAAATTCACTTTAATTTTGTTACCTTAGTTTACAATGCTTCTAATATCTACTAGCTAAAACAATTAAAAAATCCTCTACAACGGTCAAGTATAGATGATTCCACTTATCCATTGTAGAGGATTATCTTTTTGAACTACATGCACAAAATTCTCCAACCATTACATCACTTTCCTAAACTTTTTCTTAGTATATATTCGCTTATATCCGCTGGTTCGGCTTGAGGATTATCCGTATCGCGGCGATATAAGAAGTTTGTTTATTGAATAAAAATACATTGCTTTTTCTTTCTAAATTTCCAGCTGTATCGGATAGCGCTAGCTACCTCTGTTTGTTCAAATCATTATTTTATACCAATTATTGATTAGAGTTCTTGTTGAACCGAAACCGCTAGGCAGCTTATGAATAAAGAAGAGGTACAGATTAATTCTTCATACTTTTCGGCAAATCTCTGGTGGTGACTGGGACTGTTAATTCACAGGCACCATCCCAATCCCTTAGTAGTAATTCAATTTCAAACAATTCAATAAAACTACTTTCTAGATTCATATCAACAGCCTTTTCATATGCTTCTAATAAATCACCATTCGATATTTGCAACATATTACCTCTCCTTAAATTATTTCCCACGATCCAAAATTAAGGGTAGTGACCAGCACCTACATACTGCTCTCTAAATTCTTAGCAGGCTGAATTTTTCTTCTACTAACATGCGTTAACATGGCACTCACCAAAATTAAAATGATCCCAACTTTTTGCATTGGACCAAGAATATCTTGGAATAAGAAATAGCTAAACATGACCGTCACAACGGGTTCAAAAATGCTTAAAAGAGCTGCCTTAGAACTCCCAACCCTTTCAATCCCCATTGCAAAGGTGAGAATCGATACAAAAGTTGAAAAAAAAGCTATTCCAAATATCGCAAACCATCCTACAGAGCTAATCGTTAACGAAAAGTCCTGTCTGACCATTGAAAATAAAAATAACGCTATCGCCGCAAAGCTTGTTACATAAGCAGAACTAAGGAATGGACTCAATTGATTTTGAATCTTTTCCGTTTGTACAATGTAAAGAGCATACACCATTGCAGTACCGAGTGCGCACACGATCCCTAGTATATTAATTTGATTAAAATTTGTACCTAGAATAAAATAAAGTCCAGCTAAGGAAAAGAGGATAGCCATTAATCTAGATATTTCAATCGAATGCTTATACAATAAACTAGTCAAAATTACAACAAAAACAGGATACATATACATCACCATTGCGGCTAATGATACCGGCAGTAAGGAATAGGATGTAAACAAAAGAATAGCCATCAGCGCATATCCTCCTGTCCCCATCATAAATAACGTGATCATTTGTTTTAAAGGCTGTCGATACGGAATTTGTTTGTATAAAATCCAAGACCAAAACAAAAGTGCCGCAATGAAAAATCTAAAAAATAATAGAGTACCAATGCTAACATCTGAAGCGTATGCATACTTTGCAAGGATTCCCATTATTCCAAAGCAAACAGCAGAAAGTAAAACAAGAATCGATCCATACAATTTGTCCAACTAATATCACCTCACAGAGCTATATTTTCTCTTCAAAACACATAACTATTAAAATGAAGTAAGTGGTTGGGTAAAAAGAAGGCACAGATCGGCTGCCACCACTTCATATTGATCGTGGATTACCTATCTGTGCCTTCACAACCTACTATCAATTGATTATTCTTGGTTCAGCTTGATTATTGCAGACGAAACCATACTATGGTAAAATTAGTCTACATATAGGAATCGGTTAAAGGTGTGAAGCGGCTCCAATCCGTTTTTACGTACGATTACTTGGTCCTCTGTACGTACACCACCGATTCCAGGTACGATTAGAGATAGTTCATATGCGAATGTTTGGTTTTCTTGTAAAACATTATCGCAGGCTGGTCCAATCTCTGGAATCTCTTCTTCAGGATCCATTCCTGTTGCATGGGCTCCTGTACGGCCTTCACTAACTTCTACCAAGTACTCAGCTACTCCGTACTTCTGGAAGGCTTCCTTAATGACTCGATCGGCCTCAATTCCTGTCATTCCTGCCTGGATTTTTTGTAAGCAATCTTCATATCCTAGCGAACAAGCTTCCATGATACGTTTCGCTTCATCCGTTACATTTCCATAACAAATGGTACGAGCGTTATCAGAAGCGTAATCATTTACACGAATACCGTAATCCATCATGACAAGATCACCACGGTTAATTGGGCGTTCTGTCGGACGTTTAAATAGTACATCTGTGTGTTCACCTGCTTGAATCATGATGTCGTAAGCGATACTATGTCCACCATTCGCAAACATTGCTGCATAGACTAAAGATGTTGCTTCTAATTCCGTAATTCCTTCACTATCGCGTAATAGGTCCATTAGCATTTGAATCCCTGCATCACTTACCCGAGCTGCACGTCTCATAGAAGCGATTTCAGCATCATTTTTAACAGACTTTAAATTCTCGATAATGTGTGAACGTTGGATATCTGCTTCATAAAGTGCATCATTAATTGGGAACCAGAATTCTAAATCCATAAACGCCCAGCCACTTATTCCTACTTTTTTCGGTTTGTCTTTCTCAGCACGTTCTTTTAAGAATGGAGCCCACTCTGAACGGATTTCTCGGATGTCTTCACCTAGCACCTTCATTGCTGAGCTTCCGTGAGCTGATGGGATCTCACTTGATGGAAGAAATAGGACTGGGTCACGTCCAGGAACTAGGTACATTAGCATCGGCTGCGGGTATACACCATCAATCGTACGATAGTTTACTAACCAACGAATGTTCGACATACGGTAGCAGTCACCAAATACTATTAACGCATCTAAGCCTTCTTCTTCAATTTTTTTGTTCGCAAGTTCGACACGTGCTTTATACTCTTCATTCGCAATTGCTTCACCTGGTCCTTGGAAATGGCCATAACGTACTAATTCTTCAAACCTCTCTGGTATCCATTTTAACGCTGCTTCTTTAATCATATTTTATTCCCCTCTCGCTCTTCTTTTTTTAACTATCATGCATTCTTTCTTCACACTGTAAAAGGAAACGTTTTCAAGTAGCCGTAACAGAAATTTTTTTGTGTTTCTTGTTGTTATGCGCTCTACCTGACTCTTAATTAAGAATTACTATTTTACTAGATCCATTAAGATATTTGATTTTAACCCGCTATAGTTTCTGTAGGATCCCCCCTTTACTTGTTGCTAAAATACTTACTTCTTTCGGCTACATCTATACTATATCTCACATCAGTTATTGGGATAAGTAGACAATCTTTTGTTAGGGGGGATAATAATCTGATAGATGATAATATTCAAACTTTTAAATAACCTAGGCCTTTTTAAGTCTTCAAAATGCTATACATCACACTGGATTTCTCCCTAAAATTAGTGAACGACCAGACCCAAAAACGTCCATAAAAGCTTGTATGTAAGAAAATGATAACGGATGAAAAAAGCACTTGTAAGCCTTGAACACTGTTCCCATAGAATGGATGGTTTATGTCTGTAATAGCACCTTACCAAGCTTTTTAAGATTAAATTTACGGCTAGCAGGGTAAGACAAGTATGGTTTTCTTGGACACTTTAAGGCTTGAATTGCAAAAGGAACAGACCGTTTCCTTCTTTTTTTAGAGAAGAAAACAAATCTGTTCCTGTCTATTGCTAGATTATGAGATTGTAATTTAATCTACATATAAGAATCGATTAAACGTATGCAACGGCTCCAATCCGTTCTTACGTACGATCACTTGGTCCTCTGTACGTACACCACCGACTCCAGGTACGATTAGAGATAATTCATATGCGAAGGTTTGGTTTTCTTGTAAAACATTGTCGCAGGCTGGTCCAATTTCCGGAATTTCTTCTTCAGGGTCCATTCCTGTTGCATGAGCTCCCGTACGTCCTTCACTTACTTCTACCAAATATTGCTCTACCTCATATTTTTGGAACGCTTCTTTAATGATTCGATCGGCTTCAATTCCCGTCATTCCCGCATGGATTTTTTGCAAGCAATCTTCATAGCCTAGTGAACAAGCTTCCATGATGCGTTTCGCTTCATCTGTCACATTCCCATAACAAATGGTACGAGCATTATCGGAAGCGTAATCATTTACACGAATACCGTAATCCATCATAACAAGATCACCACGGTGAATTGGGCGTTCCGTCGGACGTTTAAATAGTACATCTGTGTGTTCGCCTGCCTGAATCATGATGTCATAAGCGATACTATGTCCACCATTTGCAAACATCGCAGCATAGACTAAAGATGTTGCTTCTAATTCCGTAATTCCTTCATTATCACGCAATAAATCCATTAGCATTTTAATCCCAGCATCACTTACCCGAGCTGCACGTCTCATAGAGGCGATTTCCGCATCATTTTTAACAGACTTTAAATTCTCGATAATGGTTGAACGTTGGATGTCTGCACCAGATAGTGCCTCATTAATTGGGAACCAGAATTCTAAATCCATAAACGCCCATCCACTTAAGCCTACTTTTTTTGGTTTGTCTGTGGCAGCACGTTCTTTTAAGAATGGAGCCCACTCTGAACGTATTTCTCGGATGTCTCCTCCTAGCACCTTCATTGCTGAGCTTCCGTGAGCAGATGGAATTTCACTTGATGGAAGAAATAACACAGGGTCACGTCCAGGAACTAGGTACATTAGCATCGGCTGCGGATAGACACCATCAATCGTACGATAGTTTACTAACCAACGAATGTTAGACATACGGTAGCAGTCACCGAAGACAATTAACGCATCTAAGCCTTCTTCTTCAATTTTTTTGTTCGCAAGTTCGACACGTGCTTTATACTCTTCATTCGTAATTGTTTCACCTGGTCCTTGGAAATGACCATTCCGTACTAAATTATCAAACTTATTCGGTAACCATTTTAATGCTGCTTCTTTAATCATTTTTCATTCCCCGCTCTCTCTTTTAAGTTTAGCGTTCTTCAGCTTAATCTACTTTCATTTATAAAAAATTTAATGACATTGTGCTTATTAACGTTTGGTATTAAGAGCCCAATCTGTGTAAGCTTCGAGCGCATCGACGTTATTTTCATCAACAATAACAGTTGGCACATTCTGAACTTTATCGATCGTGTATCCTAGAACTTGATGCATGAACACAGACTTAATAAACTCGCGCCCCATATCAACAGGACCAACATTAACAGTTGCTGTCAGCTTTCCATTTTTGATTGATTCATAACCAGACATGAGGCCATCAGCTCCTACTACGATAATCCCATCTTCACCGTCCCAAAGCTTCATACCTCGACCTTCCACAGCTTGAACAGCCCCAATAGCCATTTCCTCATTCTCTCCATAGATAAAATCTACATCAGGGTTAGCTTGAAGCAAGTTTTCAGCTGCCTGCATTCCTTTATCTCGAACATAGTCTCCACGTTGTTCCCCAACAATTTCTAACCCAGGATACTGATCGATCGCCTCAAGGAAACCATTTTTTCTTGAGGTTGACCAATGTCCAGGTAATCCCCAAATTAATAGAATTTCCCCTTCTCCATTTAACTTTTCAGCTGCATACTGACCTACTAGATAACCTGCTTGATAATGATTGTTATAGCTGATGACCGAAACGGCTTTCAGTTCGTCCTCATCCCACATCTCAGCTGGCATATTAAACATATAAATCATGGTTCCTTCTGCCATAGCCTTTTCATAAACGGCGTTCATTGAATCAAAGTCACCTGCTGAACTTACCAAAATGGCATCATAGCCTTGTGAAGTCCAATTCTCAATTGTTGCTACTTGTGATTCTACAGACTGATGCTCAGACGGTGCAGCCATTTGGAATTCGATTTCCACACCAAATCTATCGCTTAATTCATTCATCATCGTATTAGCACCGTGCTCAATAATATCATAGAATTCAGAAGCCGCCGGCGGTGCAAAGCCAATTTTAAGTGTAGTGCCTTCAGTATTATTTCTTACTAGCTCTGCAAATTGATTATCTCCCCATTGATAAACAGCACCTGATGATGTAGCAGCAGATGAGTCACTCTCTGTTGTACTATTTGCTTCAGACGTACTATCACTACAACCTGAAACCATAATAATTGCTAACAGAGCTAATACTAACAATTTCAAACCTGCATTTTTAATTACCACTTTTTTCGAACCTCCTAAAATTTATTTGATATGCTGCCATTTACTTGTGGTTATTCACCTCCTTTCAAGTAACACAGCATGAGTTTTTAGCAAATATTCTTTCATCTTTGTGAATAAATAAATAAATAAATATTGATTATCATGTTTAGCAAAACCATATATCATCTATGCCTCTGCTTTTTCTACCTTCTTTCTATTAAATAGATTTGTCACAATCGGCACAGCTACGGCAAGAAGAATAATCAACCCTACAACGATCGTTTCCCAATATGGATCTACGTTTTTTAGGTTCATGGCATTTTTGATAATAAATAATAGAAATGCTCCAAGTGCCGTTCCGATTAAAGTACCTTTTCCGCCCGATAAAAGCGTTCCACCAATAATCGCCGCTGCGATCGCTTCTAATTCATACCCTTTTCCCATTTCAGGATGGACGGTCGTGAGTCGTGAAGCCAAGAGAATACCTGCAATTGCAGCTGTCAGTCCAGATAAAGCGTAAACTTTAATCGTCACCTTATCGACTTTGATTCCAGATAGACGTACAGATTCTTCACTGCTCCCAAGAGCTAAGACATGACGTCCGAACTGCATTCTACGATATAGCAACAGGAGTCCGATAAGTAACACAATGGCGATAATGACTGGAAATTGAATACCTAAAATACGTCCTTGACCGAAAAAGTCAAAATTGCTATGCATATACCCCCTAAAAGGCACTGCTTCAGTCCAAACATAAAGGATGCCTCGCAAGATAATCATCATTGCTAACGTCGCAATAAATGGAGATATCCTTAGTTTTGTAATGATAAGACCATTCACAACTCCTATTATGATTCCTACAACAAGGGCTGCTATAATGGCTATCGCAATATTTACCTCTTGTGCAAGTAACCAGGCGGTCATACCGCCACTAATCCCAACTGTTGATCCAACCGATAAATCAATACCTCCCGTTGACAGGACAAAGGTCATACCAAAGGCCAATATCATAACGAATGAGGCTTGCTGAAGAACATTTAAAAGATTAATAGAGGTAAAGAAATGTTCTGAAGCAAATGACATCACAATCATAATGATGACAAGAACCGAAAATAAACCTATTAGGTGTCGATCGATTTTTTGAGGCAATTTGAAAGCATTTTGCCTATCAACGATTTCTAGACTTTTATTCTCCACGTTTGTACCCTCCTTAAGAAAACTTTTATTTTTTCTCGTCGTTTACCATTTAACTTTTTCTTGCCATATAACGTTCAATACCGACCGCAATAATGATGATTACACCCGTTATAATTAAACGATAAAATTGGTTAACTGCTAGAAGATCGAGACCATTTAGTACAAGAGCTAGGATCAGGGCACCAATTGCTACACCAACTACACTAGCCTTTCCTCCAAACATACTAGTCCCACCAATAACTGCTGCAGCAATCGCTTCCAATTCATACCCATTTCCCATAAGCGGCTGGACGGATGTAAGACGCGATGTGAGAAGAATGCCTGCAGTTGCAGCCAATAATCCTGATACAGCATATACTGATATTTTGAGTTTATCAGTGGAAACCCCAGATAGACGCGCCGCTTCTTCATTAGTACCCAAAACAGAAACGTACCGCCCAAAGCTTGTTGAATTATAAACAAAGTAAGCTATCACAAAAATGATAAATGTGATCAATACAACCGTAGGAATTCCCAGCACTGATCCTTGTGCAAGAAATGCAAATTCAGGTGTTGCAAATCCCCTAATCGGATCTTCCTTTGTGAGAAGCATTAACAAGCCTCGTGCTATATAAAGCATCGCGAACGTAACTAGAAAAGCTGATACTTTTAATTTCGTAATAATGACTCCATTTACTACCCCTATTATTAATCCAGTCAAAAGTCCGGCTAAAATCGCAATCCCCATGCCGGAACCGCTCATCATCATCCAACCGGTAATCCCTCCAGAAAGACCAAGGATGGATCCTACTGATAAGTCAATACCTCCAGTTGCAAGTACAAACATAACACCTAAGGCAATAAGCATGATAAACACGGATTGCACAAATAAGTTTGCTATGTTGTTGACCGTTAAGAAAACGGGTGACGCTATTGAAAGAAAAAGAAACAATGCGATTAGGAGTACCAGCACTCCAACTCCATCACGTGAAAAAAGCATTAGTAAATTTTTTTTCAAATTCGTTTCCACTTTAGAATTCGTTTCTACTTTAGAATTTATCATGCTTTATGACCTCCCGAAGCGTAAAACGTAATATTCTCCTCTGTAGCTTCTTCACGTGAAAACTCATGGGCAAATTCCCCTTGATGCATGACATAGATCCGGTCAGCAAGCCCCTTTAGTTCGAGCAGATCTGAAGAAACCATGAGGATTCCTCCTCCATTAGCTACAAATTCTGACATCAAGTTATAGACTTCAACTTTAGCCCCAACATCGATACCTTGTGTCGGTTCATCAAAAATTAGCACTTTTGGTTTTGTATACAACCACTTAGCTAAGATGACTTTCTGTTGATTTCCTCCGCTTAAAAACTTGACTTTTTGTTTTTCAGAAGGAGTCTTAATACCTAAACGCTTAATATAATCCTTAGCTATTTGTACTTCCTTCTTCTTATTTATTACAAATTTCATTGCTACAACTTTATTAATAGAAGTAATCGTGATATTTTTACTTACCGACATTCCTGTTAATGCCCCATGTAATTTTCGGTTCTCAGGCAAAAGCCCAATACCAGCCCGGATTGCATCGCGCGGTGACCGAATCCGAAATTGTTTCCCACTAACAGATACGGATCCTGACCTAATTGGATCTGCCCCCATCACAGCCCGGACCGTTTCCGTTCGACCTGAACCAGCAAGTCCAGCAATTCCAACAATTTCACCTTCTCGGACATGAAAGTTGATGTCTTTCAAAATTCCAGGTCGACTTAAATTCGAAACTCGGAGAATTTCTTCACCAATTGGTACTGTCTGCTTTTCGACAAAATTGGTTATCTCCCGCCCAACCATCAATGAGACAAGGTGATCGACACTTGTTTCATCAGCATTCACAGTTTTAATGTGTTTCCCGTCACGCATGACATGAAAACGATCGGTAAACAAGAATAGTTCATGTAGATGATGAGATACGTAGATAATCGAAACTCCTTGCTCTTTCAAAGTATGAATAAAGTCAAACAGTACATCTCGTTCTTCTTCAGCTAGAGACGCTGTCGGCTCATCCATAATGACAACTGAAGCATTCACCGAAAGCGCTTTCGCAATTTCGATTACGCGGTTTTTCAGCGCGCCCAGTTCTGAAACAGGCCGATTCAGATCCTCAACAGTAGAAAAGAAATTTCGATAAAGCTTCTCCGTTTCTTGATACATTGTCTTCTCGTCCAAAAGTTTTACGGCACCGCCAAGGAACGATTTAACAACCTCTCGTCCAAGGTAGACATTTTCTACCGCCGTTAAATGCTGAGCAAGAGAAGGTTCTTGAAAAATAGTACTGATCCCTAATGCCTGAGCATGCTTGGTATCTTGTATTTCTACTTTCTCTCCCCGAACCCGTATTTCACCGCTGTCCTTCTGATAAAGACCTGATAAAATCTTGATTAATGTTGACTTGCCTGCACCATTTTCTCCTACCAGTGCCAGCACTTCCCCTTTCCTCACTTCTAATGACATATTGTCAAGAGCTCGAACACCAGGAAATCCCTTATTGATTCCTGTCAACGAAATAAGGACATCATCGTTCTTACTTGCCATCTGCAGCCCACACTCCTTTCTCATTTTTGTTCAGTGTACGCGGGAATTTTGTCCTATCAACGAATAGATTTAATCCAACAATAATTTTCGACATTTCTCCACTTACTAGATTGGGATTGTTTCTTTGTTTCTGTAAGAAGTTCTCCCATTTTGGCGTTGTCTATTTTTCTTCTCTCCTTTCAAAAATTTTAGTTTTAGTATTGGTGTTGCTGTAAATTTACTATATCTCACCTTAATCATTCAGATAAGTGGACAATCTTTCGTTAGGGGGGTTAATATTCTGATATGACTGATTTTTTAGACAATTAAGCACTCTACTTGTTTTTTTTGTCGACATTTAGATGAAACAATGATATATATTAAAACAGGCCAGTAAGGATAAACCATTTCTTTAGAACTAAACAGGAAAGGGTCTTATGAACTAAATAAAGGAGTGATTTATTTGAGAAAAAAAATCCCGCTAATTTTCATTCTATTTTTTGTAACCGCTTGCAATTTTAACCAATCTTCAGGTGAAGTCATTTACGTCAATGCCGTTAAAGAACAACAAAGGGAAAAAATAAAGAAGGAAGAAGCTCGGGAAGACATGTATACCATTGCTCTTGTCCCGAAGATAAGCGGCACTCCATACTATAATGCTGTTTTTGAAGGTGCCAAAGAAGCAGCACGAGATTTGGGGATAAATCTAATCTTTACCGGAGCTTCTACTACCAGTTTTGAAGAACAAGAGAAGATTGTTGAAAACTTAATTAGTCAAAAAGTAGACGCCATTGCCATTTCTGCCTCTGATCCTTTCAAACTGCTACCGGTCTTAAATAAGGCCCGTAAAAAAAATATAAAGGTTCTAACATGGGATTCAGATACGGACCCCACCGGAAGAGATTTTTTTGTAAATATGGTAGATTCACAAACGTTAGGATTTCACCTAATGGACAGCCTTGCTTCGACTTTAAATGAGAAAGGGGATTTCGCTATCATAACTAGCTCAATAAGTTCGCCTAATACAAATGAATGGATTAAAGCAATGAAGATACGACAGAAGAAGTATTATCCTAATATGAATTTAGTCCAAATAGTTCAATCGGACGACAACTACGAGAACGCCTATCATGAATCGAAAAAACTTATTAAACATTATCCGAATTTATCGGCAATTGTCGGGGTCAGTCCGGTTGCACCTCCTGCAGCTGCGGAAGCGGTAATGGAAGTTGATACTCATGACATATATGTTTTGGGAACTGCTTTGCCAAATACAATGCGAAGCTACTTAGAAAATGAGGTTGCGCAAAATATCACTCTTTGGAGCCCTCAAAAGTTAGGCTACTTGACTGTAAGTCTAGCTAAAAATTGGCTTGATGGAGATTCCCCCCTCGATCAGCAATACGTCCCTAACGTAGGAAACATAAGGGTATTGGACAACGTTGTGATTATGGGAGAACCTATCGTATTTACAAAGGAAAATATCGACCAATATGACTTCTAATACGAAGTTTAATCAATGGTGGAGACCACGAAACTACCAACTACGGACGAAACTTATCATTACTTATGTCTTATTGACGGTAGTACCAATGACGATTTTAGTTTACATCTCATATTATCAATATACGAAATCGATCGAGGAACAATTGGGGGAATATATTCCAAAGATGTTAGACCAAGCAAACCGAAATATTGATAAACAAATGACAGAATTTGAGAGTCTGCCGGAGCTTCTTTATAACTCAACCCGTGTTTTATCAATACTTAGAAAAAATCATTATAGCTCTCAGTCTGAACGTCATAATGATATTTTTACTGTAAACAGTTATTTATCAGAAACGTACCTTTCTGATAAAAGTCCAATTTTAGGTGTTTTTGTCTCTTCAAAAGATCGATTGTTTTCAAGTACAAATGTTTCTTATACAGGCCAAATCCCTACCAAACTAACAAGTTCGGAAGATATCATCTTACAACATGAGACAAACCTCCGTTTTAAAGGGAAGCCGCCATTCTTTCTTCTAGTCAAAGATATCTACGATTATGAAAACCGAAGAAACATCGGCAGCATGTCGATTGCGCTCCACTTATCCTTTATTGAAAATGTATTAACCGAAATCAAACATCGAAATGAATCTGAAATTTCGGTTATAAACAAGGAAGGAAGAATTATTTATCATCCCGATAAACATTTGATCGGCACTAGTGTGAATATGGATGATTACCCAATTCATAATGGCAGCTTCCGAACCGTTAAGAATAATGAAAGAATGCTAGTTAGTGTAAGTGAGTCAGAGCAAATGAACTGGATTCTTATTCATAGCATTCCCTTTAAGCATTTAACAGAGAAAGCGGATTTAATTAAGAATATAACCCTTATCTTCTTTGTGATTATCTGTTCTGCTACAGTTGTCATTTCTATTTTCACAGCTTGGAGTGTAAGTCGTCCTATCTATAAGCTGATTCATTTAATGAAAAATGTTGAAAAAGAGAATTTTCAATCCGTCTTGAAAGTCAACTCCAAAGATGAAGTCGGAATGCTGACAATAAGTTTCAACTCTATGATTTCTAGAATTAGAGACCTGATTCAACAAAACTATCATATTGAGCTTAGGCAAAAACAAGCTGAGTTGTATGCATTACAATCTCAAATCAATCCGCACTTTATGTACAATACCCTTGAAACCATCACGATGGCAATTGAAGAAGATGACGATGATACTGTTGTGCAAATGGTTTCTTTACTTGGAAAAATGCTCCGCTTCTCTTTAAGTAATAAAGATCGCATTGTTCAATTTAATAAAGAAGTTGAGCACATTCGCAATTACTTAACGATCCAAAAGTTTCGATTTGAAGAAAGATTGAATTTCAAGATTGACTCAGATATTGATTTAATACAGCACTATTCACCAAAATTCATTTTACAGCCAGTTATCGAAAATAGTATCAAGCACGGATTGGAGACCCGTAGAGGAACTTTAACTTTAGGGATTACTATATTCACCGCAGAAGGAATACGGCCAGGTACAAAAGATATTATCATTCGTGTTGAAGATGATGGAACAGGCATTGATCAAGAGTCACTGGACAAGATTAATAAACTACTAAAATCTGACCCAATAGCAAGGAGAGACTCTGGTTTTGGTTTAATAAACGTCCATGCAAGGATTATTATGATATTTGGTGAAGAGTACGGTCTTACAGTTCACAGTCCAACCAAAGGCGAAACGGTAGTAGAGATGCGGATTCCAGTTATAGACGGAATTGAAAGCGTTAAAAAATACGAAAGAAAAGAGGAGGAGATACAGTGAATAAAATCAAGACCATCATTGTCGATGACGAGATACGAATTCGCAGAGGGGTTGAACGGCTGCTTAAAAAAGATGGCGATCAATGGGATATTATTGGAACTTTTTCTGACGGAATTGAAGTGATAGAGTTTTTAAAACAAAACCCAACACAAATAGAATTGTTAATTACTGATGTGAAAATGCCTGAAATGGATGGATTGACACTGATCAAAGAAATTAATAAATTAAATCCCAACACTAAATATTCATCCATCATTGTTAGCGGATATGATGATTTTCAATTTCTGCAGACAGCTATTCGTGAAGGTGTTTCCGACTATATTTTAAAACCAATCGATCGAATTGAATTTGCAGAACTGCTTAATAAAGTGAAAGAGAACATTCATGAACAAAGAAAAAGAAACTTTCAATGGAATGATTTAGTGAAACAAGCAAATAAACTCTCAACAACGAAACAAACCCAGTTATTACGTGATGCAATGTCTTCAAAGCCCGAAGACATTGCTATGATGTACTGGGTGAAAGATTTTCCAGATGGCATCTATCAACTTCTATACGTAAGCACTGATGAGTTCCCTGCTAAAACGAAAGAATATACTCCTAAAGACTGGCAGACTATGACCTATGCAGTTGAAAACATAGTAGATGAGTTCACAACAAACTTTTCTAATACGAATCAGGAAAATAGGGGCTGGTGGTGGCGAGAGAGCGGTTTTCACTTTTGGATACTTCTTTTTAATCCAAAGCTAGAAGAGGATGAGTTTTACGAAAGAGGCAGAGAGTTTAGCAATGATCTAAAGTCAAGTATTCAATTATATACGCGATTTCGTTTTTCCATTGCTCAAAGTTATCCTTTTGAAGACATTTCAGTCCTATCCGAAATGAAAAAACAGCTCCAATCTACAATCCGTATGAAAATGCTTGTTGGCGGCAACAAGGTTTTCCCCTCTCTCGGATCAAATGAAATGGAAACGGGTAAAGAAAAATCTACTATTACAGTTGAGGTCAAAGAACTATTAAACAAGCTTATCAATATGATAGGTAGTAGTAATACGACAGAATTTGAAAATGAATTACATTCATTATTTAAATATGTCACAAAGTTTCAATCTCCTTTAGAAATTGAGTACACGATTCAATACATTATCGTTCACATGTATCGCGTGTGCATGGAAAATCTCGAACCTAGCGTTTTTATGACTGACTTGGACGAGATGGTCGATTCACTTAAAACGGAATCAAATTTGTTTCGGTTTAAACATTTACTAAAACAACTCGTACTTCAAGTTCATTATAAGCATATTGCCTATCAAGAAAACCATACGTATGATCCTATCGTAAAAGCGAAGTTATGGATTCAAGAAAATTATAGAGAAAAAATAACCATTAAAGAAATTTCTGAGATGGTTTATATGAATCCCACTTACTTTTGTCAATATTTCAAGAAACAGACAGGCCAAACGGTTTTGGATTATATTACCGACCTTCGCTTAAAAAAAGCGAAAGAGATGTTACAAGAGACAGAATTAAAAGTCACAGAAATTTCCTCTTTATTAGGCTATCAAGATACTAAGTATTTTAGTCGTTTATTTAAACAAAAATGGAATAGGTCACCTTCTGAATTCAAAAAATATCATAAATAACATGTAATTGTAACCGATTACAAAAATATTCCAAGTTTCCCTAACTTCTGTCATTTATATCTTTTTAAAAAGTAAAATGGAGGGAAAAACCAATGAAATGGCTTAAAATATTTGTATTAACGGGCAGTGCAGTCATGTTTCTAATGGTAACAGGCTGTGAGAATAAAAAAATAAACAGCGGTACAGATACGGACCATATCGATTCTAATTTAGGCTCAGACATTCCTATAGATTATGGATTATTTTGTGGAGATGAATGTCAGGAAGCTTTAACGGTACAAACTTCATTTGATTCCATTAAAGGAAAAGTAGGGCTTATTGCTTCCGGCAAATTTCCATATGGGTTAGGAACAGAAAGAATGGGACAAGAAGCAGCTAATAAATATTTCCCAGGGATGGAACTTATTACTGGGAACGGAAATAGTGATCCCGCTCTTCAATCCGCTATTATCAATGATTTCATTTCTCAAAACGTAGATGTGATTGTCATTGACCTTGTTGAAAAAAATTCAGTAAACGAAGCCCTTATACATGCTAAGGAAGCAGGAATTCCGGTCATCACCATTGATAGATGGACACCAGTGGAAGTGGTAAGTCTCATCAAAGCAGAAGATGTTGAGGTGGGCAGAAAGGCTGGACAACACGTAGTAAGTTTATTAGAAGGAAAAGGTAATGTTATTGAGATGAAAGGGACAGAGGCTTCCACTACAACGATTGACAGACATGAAGGGATTTTAGAAGCGTTTATCGGTTATCCTGACATTAAAGTAATAGAAAGTGTAAATGCTGATTTCGATGAAATTAAAGCTTTTCATATGATGGAAGAGCTTCTTGAACGCTTTCCAAAAGGAGAAATTGATGCTCTTGTTTCTCATGCCGACGTCATGACTATGGGGGCAACACTAGCTATCAGGGCTGCCGGAAGAAAAGGCGAAATCGCAGTAGTAAGCGTAGATGGTCAAGCATCCGCTCTGACTGCAATTGAAGCAGGCACTATCGATGCAACCGTTGCTTACCCTATCGCTATGCCAATGGGAATTATTGCAGCAGCAAAAGTTTTGGCAGGAGAAGCGATACCTGAATTTATTCAGCTAGATGCTCCGCTCATCACAAAAGAAAACGTTTCTAATTATATAAATACGTTAGGGTATTGAGGATGTAGGAGGACGGGAAGCAACGGGACGGTTCGAGACTGGTGAAAAAGTACCGTTTAAAGTTCTCCAATTTCAATTAAGCACAAAAATTTGAGGTCCAAAACTTAAGAACCAATGAATTTTTAGAGAATCTAACTCTAAAAAGGGAATACCTTAGCGGTATTCTCCTTTTTCTTAGGAGACTATCGCGGCAATTCTTTTAATATTTACTGCTATAGTCGGCTAATTTAGATTGTTTAGACATACCTAATAGACCGTACCCCCTAGCTCGAAATAGGCCATGAAACCTTTTGAGCTCCGTATTTTCACCTTCAATTGAAGTTTTTTTTATAATTTTTCTAGAAACTCCTCATTTTTTGGTACTGAGAAATTTGATAAAACTCTGTTGTATTTTTCCCAACGAAAAATTAAGTATAAAGCCTTGATTTCTTACTTCTACGTGCAATTTTAGCTACTTTTACCAAACTGACATTATACTTCTGAGCAACATCTCTAATGGATTCTCCCCCTTCAGCGGCGATTATTGTTTCTAAAGGAATTTTTCTCACAATAAAAACTGCACCTCTAATTGTTAGTTTTCTCTAACAATTTGGGTGCAGTTCAGTGTGTGGTATTCTTTTGCATAGAGTTTCTCCTTTGAATCGGGTTTTCAGCGACTATGATTCTACCAAGGAGAGACCCTTTTTTCATCTATTTTGCTCAAATCCTACCGCGCTTTCGCTTGCTGACCTCCTCATCCAAGTAACGGAAATTTCCATTACTTGGATGAGGGGGTTTTTTCTCTTCTCCCACAAACATTTTACTCATACATATTGTACTGTAACTAGTTTAATATTAGGGTACTTTGCCTCCAGCCGAGCAACAAACCCTTGGTAGCGTTGATTTGTTACATAAAAGTCTGGTGCATAATACATTGCGGCTACTTCACCTTCGCGCCCAATTGCATTTGCCAGTTCATCAGCAATATTCATCCCAAGTCCAAAACTATCTGCTGAAACAACTGATACATAATCTTTGCCTGGTTTCATTCCCGCTGCCGGCTGATCCATAAATACAATTTTTGTTCCGCCTTCAGCAAGAGCTTTATAAGCACCCTGGGCTGTAGCATTACAGCAATTAATCGAGCTTCTTCAAGATGTCTTGAAAAAGACGAACAAACAAACACAACAATTACTTAAAAATCAACTATCACAATGGATTGCAGGTTTACCAAGTTACATCAGGGCTTACCTGCCTAATTTGGCCTGCGAAAGTTGATAAACTCTGTATTATTTACTAAAATACTAGTATTAACATTACTTTCTTTTATTCGTACACCACCTCCTCCATTTCTATCAATAAAAGAACCTCCCAAAAGGACTCACACAAAATATTTAAGAAAAAAGAAAGCCTCACCCTATAAATAGGCAAGGCCCCACCTCTATTTAAGCGCTTTCATTTTTTAGATTGTCCATCTCCCTATTTTCTTCTTTCGTAGGAAAGTGATTTCGTTCAATGATAAAAGAGACGAGCACCCCTCCAATAATAGCCCAAAATGGAGCACTAATATTAAAGAAACTAACTCCTGACATAGCAATGACTAATGCGAAGAACGTTCCAATCTGAAATTTCCGTTCAGAAAAAGCAGCTTGCAGTGAACTTACCAACACACCAATCATGGCTAGACCTGCAACCGTACTAACTAAAACTCCTGGCATCGCCGTTACAAATGGGACAACCACTCCAGCTAACAAGCCGAATATAGCAAATAAAACTCCATTTACAACAACAGCAGCATAACGCCCTTCTTTTTTCTCTCCTGCCTCATCAGAAGCACAAATCGCAGTCATAGGTCCCGCTACGTTCGCATTATGTCCACCGAATAATGACGTAACGATTCCTCCAATCCCACTCCATGTAGTCATTTTATTAATCGGTGGTTTATACCCTTGTGCCATAAGAACACCTGATGCCTGAGCATTCTCAGCTCCAATTACTAACAAAGCAAGCGGAATCGCGATCGAAACAATTGCATCAACACTAAACGTCGGGATGACGAGTTGCGGAATGATTAATCCACTTTGCATTTCTCCCATTTGGAATTGATTTAAGAAAGCCGCTAAGATAGCCGACACGGCAAAAGCTGAAAGAATAGGTGGAATTTGCTTCAAATATTTAGAAGAGAGTAAGTAAACGAGTATAGCAGAACCTGCAATAATTGGAGCTGCTTCTAAAGAAGTAATCATTCCAGTACCAAAGCGAATCATCGCTCCGACAATCATGCCCATCACAATTGGGACCGGAATCCAGTACATAATTTTTCCTATTAATCCTGTTACCCCTAAAATCAATACAATAATACCCGCAATAAGGTAAGCACCGGCCGCCTCCTGGAGGGAAAATTGTGTCAAGGCTCCTGCAACTAATACAGCTCCTGGTATCGAGTAAGCACCTGCAATCGGTTGGCGATAACGTAGTGATAAGAATAAGCCTAGTAAGCCACCAAAGAAATAGATCGCAAATAACCAAGAAATCGCTTGTTCGTGCGTTAATCCACCACTAGCTGCTCCACCAATTACAATCAGAGCTGGCCCCGTACATCCAAAGATCGCAGCTAATGTCCCCGCACTAAACGTATTAATGTTTAAATTACTAGACAGATCCGAATGCGTACTTCCTTTTTTATCACTCATTCTCAAAACCCTCCTTTAAAAATGAACGGTTGCACATCTATACAGCGGACTCAAAACAACAGGGTCTGACCCCTAGACGATAGGATGTTATGCTAACTAGTCGGGGGCAGACCCTTTTTCGTCACCATCACCTCAATTATTCACCGATGAAATTAGGCTTTCTTTTCTCGACAAATGCATCGACACCTTCTTTAAAATCTTCGGTTGTTCGTAAAAGGCCATATGCTTTTCCTTCAATTTGTAACCCTGCACTTAAAGGTGTCTCTTCAGCGGCATTTAATACCTCTTTGCAAACCTTTTGCGCTAAAGGTGAGAATTTCACTAGCTCTTTCACAAGAGAATCTATTTCTTGTTCTAATTCATCTTTTGCAACAACTTTCGTTAGTAACCCCCATTGATACGCTTCATTAGCAGGGATCCGTCGTGCTCGCATGATCATGTCTTTGGCTCGTGTTAATCCAACAGCTCTTGCTACACGTTGTGTCCCTCCACTACCAGGAATCATGCCTAAGTTCATTTCAGGTAATCCTAAAAGTGTGTCATCTGCTGCAATTCTAAAATCACACGCCATCGCTAGTTCAAAACCGACTCCAAACGAATATCCTTGAAGTTGAGCAATGACTGGTTTTGGAGAACGTTCTGGTGCAGCAACGTTGACAGCAAGATGTGATAACGCTTCTTGAGATGTTTCCATAAATTCAGGAATGCTTCCACCAGCACAGAAGGCTTGTGTTCCCTCTCCTTTTAAGATAATGACACGAACATCCTGATCTTCATTTAACTCATCAAAGATTTGAGAGATTTGTTTTCTAGCTAGCATGCTGATGTAATTCATTTTTTCTGGGCGATCAAAAACAATCGTAGCTGTTTGCTTTTCTTTATTTTTTTCAATGCGGATATGATCATACTTGGACGTTGTATTCATGTGGAATACCCCTTTCTATTTACCCTACAATTTTTTTGTTTTCATCTTGATAAAGCTCGTATTCACCTGTTCTCAATTTACGACGAAGAACCTTTCCTACTGGACTTTTCGGGATTTGTTTCACAAATACATAATTTCTCGGTCTTTTAAAATTCGATAGTTTCGGATTGTTTTTACAAAAGTCATCTAACTCTTGAACGGTTATGGAAGGATCTTTCGGTACGATAAAAGCCGAGACCATCTGTCCCCATTTTTCATCATCTTCTCCTACAATCGCAATCTCCGAAACTTTTTCATGCTTTGATAAAACATCTTCCACTTCAAGCGGATGAATGTTCTCTCCTCCGGAAATGATCATGTCATCTACTCTGCCAACGACATAAAGTTCTCCGTCATCATCAAGCACTCCAAGATCACCGGTGAAATACCAACCTTCTCGAATGGCCTTAGCCGTAGCATCTGGTCTGTTCCAATAGCCCTTAAAGGCTTCGATCGAATCAAGATTCGCGATGATTTCCCCTATCTCACCTTTTTGAACTACATCATCAGGAAGAGACGAACCGTCTGCTTTTGCCTCTACGAGACGAATATTTTGATGAAAACCAGCTTTGCCAGCGCAGCCAGGCTTAGCTAATACATTTGAACAAATCGTAAATGTATAAATTTCTGTACTGCCATAGTGATTAACAAATACTTCCGGATTGAATTGCTCAATGCATTTCTCTGTTAGCGATGTTGTCATCGAAGCACCGGCGTAACCAAGTTTCTTTAGTTTTGCTAGTTTATATTTAGAAAAATCTTGATGATAGATGATATCGTGGTAGAGAGTTGGAACAAAATATACACAGGTGATTTCTTCGTTACTGAGAATTTCAAGAGCTTCTTTTGCATCGAAGTCTGGCAATGCCGCAAATTTGCCATTTAAAAAGGCGATTGATAACAATGATCTCATTCCCATCGTGTGGTAGAGCGGCATCGTTCCTAGTGTACTTTCGCCATCTTGATAGTGATTTTGAATAATGTGCGCCATCGCAGCTGCGTATTCATTTTTATGGCTTCTTGGGACTCCTTTCGGTTTGCCGGTCGTGCCCGAGGTGTAGAGCATGACGGCAATATCATCATCTGAGATGAGTGGCTCATTGTAGCTCCCAGGACTTCTTTCAACTAATTCATAGTAATCAATATCAGCTCCTTCCACATCACCAAACCCAATCAGGATTGGTCGCTCCTGAAACGTTGCATGTAAGACAGCAGATTGCGCGACACTTTCAAAGATAACAGCTTTTGAGGCAGCATCATTTACACAGTATTCGACCTCTTTCGTAGATAGTCTATAGTTAATTGGTGTATAAACAGCCCCTAATTTTTGCAATGCCCAATACATGACAGCGTTTTCAACTCTGTTTTTCAATAAAACGATCACTCGGTCATGTTGCTCAACCCCCATCCTTTGTAAGGATGATGCAACCTTGACAATTTCTTGCTTAAACTGACTGTACGTATATCTTCTGTCTCCTTCTACAATGGCCGTTCGATTTGTGTAGCGATCGACAATAAAGTCAAACATTACCGAAAGATTCATTGAATCAACTCCTCTCTAGTACTTGATTATCACGTTTTTCATTCACTGTTTTTTCAATGGCTTTTAGAATTCCATCGTAACCAGTACAGCGACAAAGGTGACCTGATAACATTTCTTTTACATCATCCATTGATGGATTTGGTGTTTTATCCAAATAATCTTTCGTTGAAAGAAGAATTCCCGGTGTGCAAAATCCACATTGGAGGCCGTGACATTGTTTGAAATTTTGTTGAAGAGGACTTAATTGACCATTTTCAGATAGTCCTTCAACTGTCGTAATTTCATGATGATCGACTTGGACTGCAAATATTAAACAGCTTCTGACTGCAGCTCCATTAACAATTACAGTACAGGCTCCGCACACACCATGCTCACATCCTACATGCGTGCCAGTTAATCCACAATTTTCACGAAGGAAATCACTCAGCAACAGTCTTGATTCCACCACTTCCTCATACACTTTTCCATTAATGGAAAGTTTCATCTCATGGACACTCACACGATCACCTCCTTTGCTCGGTTGTAAGCACCCACAATTGTTTGTTTTGCTAACACTTTCGCTTGATGTCTCCGATACTCCGCTGAAGCATGTAAATCAGATTCTGGATCAACGGTCGCTTCGACAACCTCCTCCACTTTCGAAAATAAAGAGTCAGATAAACGTTCTCCCTTCATGACATCACTGATCTCTTCAAGAAGAAGAGGGATGGCTTCGACACCACCTAACGCAAGTCGAATGTTCTCGATCCTATTTTGATGATCAACCGTTACTTGACAGGCTGATGCTACTAAGGCAAAATCTCCATGGCGACGAGAGATTTCCTTAAATGAAGAACCGACACGCCCAGACCAAATGGGAATATGAATTTCTGTCATTAATTCAGTCGGCATCACATCTGTTGTTAAGTAGGTGACGAAGAAATCTTCGACGTTTACTTCTCTCTTTTCTTCTTTTGACGAAATAATCGCTGTCCCGCCCAAGGCCATTAACGAAAGCGGAATTTCTGCAGTAGGATCTGCGTGCACTAAGCTTCCTCCAAATGTTCCTCGATTTCGTGTTTGCACATGACCTATATATGGGATTGCCTCACTTAGCAATCCGCTATAGGTTTGAATCATGTCTGAGGTCTCCACCCTGCTTTGTCTCGTAAGTGCTCCTACTTTGAGAACTCCTTGATCAACCTCAATAAAATCTAAATCATCTAGTCGATTGATATCGATTAAGCATTCAGGTGCAGACAGTCTCATATTCATAATCGGCACCAAGCTTTGGCCTCCGGCAATAATTTTCCCATCAAACCCAGATTCATCTAATAAATCCAAAGCTTCATCGACATTAGTAGGGCAATAATAATCAAATTTTCCAGGCTTCAAAGTTTCTCCTCCTTAGGCACTCTTCTCCATTCGCTTTAATTCCTTCCCAAATTTCTTGAAGAAATCTTGAATGATTAATTTTGCAACCCCGCTCAACATGCGCTGTCCGACCATTGCTACTTTGCCAGCTACCTCAGCTTCATAGCTGTAAGATAAAGTGGTTGTATTCTCATCAATCGGAATTAAATCAATCTCTCCAATTGCTTCTACATTGCCAGGTCCCCCTGCTCCTTTCACAATCAATTTATAATGCTTTGGTTTCTCAATATCAGCAATTTCAATCGTAGATTCATATTTTCCTTTTACAGCTGCAATTCCAATCGCTAAGTCGGCTGTGTATTTATTCTCTTCAATCAAGTCTAGCTTTTTACAACCCATGATGCATTTCTCTAATACGTGTGGATCGAGTAATACTTCCCATGATCTTTCAATTCCAGCTTCTAATGTTAAACTTCCTTTTCCATTCATTTCATCTTCACCTCTTTTTGTAATGTAACATCACTTTTTGCGAGCAAGCTCCAAATCTTGTTTGGGCTCAGTGGCAGAGAATCAATCATAATTCCATACGGTTTCAAGGCATCACTTACTGCATTCGCGATGACACCAGGAGCACTCATAGTATTGCCTTCTCCTAACCCTTTTGCTCCAAGTGGTGTGAGCGGAGATGGTGTCTCAATATGCTTAATGGTGACCTTAGGAATTTCCGGTGCAGTTGGACATAAATAATCCATAAAAGAACCCGTTAAAAATTGTCCCTTTTCGTCATAGGCGAGTTCCTCATATAGGGCCCCCCCTAATCCATGCACGAGTCCACCGTATATTTGACCGTCAACAATCATTGGGTTTAGTAGTTTTCCAGCATCATGAACGGTAAAATAGTCTTCTATTTTTACCTCTCCAGTATTAGGATCTATCTCTACGGTGACCATATCAGCCACAAACCCATACGTAACCGAAGAATTAATTAAATCATTCTCATCTGGCGGCTCGGCGATTTTCGCTGTGTAATAATACGTCTCATAAATCCCTGGTTCCATCTCAGCTGGTAACGATAGTGGGTTCCAATGCGCAGCTCCTGCCACTCGCTTTAGTGAAATCGAATTATCTGGATTGCTTTTCGATTTGACAGAAGCACTCTCTATTATAAGATCCTCTTCTTTTTCATCTAGTAAATGTGCGGCAATTTTCAGTAGCTTCTTTTTCACTTTGTGTGCTGCATAGAAAATCGCACTTGATCCAAGGGAAGCAAATCTACTCGAATAGCTTCCAGAGGCAATCGACCATGCACTCGTTGATGTATCAAGTTCAGCAACGACGTTAATGTTCTCAGCAGCTATGCCTAACACATCGGCAACAATTTGTGCCGCAACTGTTTCATGTCCTTGACCTGAGGGAGTCGTACTAATCCGAACGTTCACATTGCCCATTGGATCCATAGAGATCGTCGCAGCCTCTGCACAGCCTGACTTCGGCAGGGAAGAGGAGCGTTCTTGGGGTGTTAAAGCAATCGTGATATAGCCCATATTCGAGCCGGATGGTTCAACGATACAGGACAAGCCGACACCAAATAGCTTGCCTTTTTTTCTTGCCTCTGCTTGCTTTTGTCTGAACTCTTGATATTTGCCTGTTTCCAATACAAGCTCAAATCCTTTTTCATAATCGCCACTGTCATACATTCCACCCGAAGCGGTTTGATAAGGGAATTGTTCTTTCTTAATGAGATTGGTCCGAATAACATCTGCTGGATCTAAATCTAGCTCATGCGCGATCATTTGCATTAATCTTTCTAATGGGAAATAGAGCTCTTGACCGCCATAGCCTCTAATAAGTCCTGTAGGCAATTTATTCGTCATAATCGCATACGCATCAATCATTAAATTCGGGATATCATACGCCCCTGTTGAATTAGCATGTGTCCGGTACAAACAAGCTGGTTCAGGTGCACGAATATACGCCCCGACATTATCAATCATCTTCATTTTTAGACCTTGCACTTTTCCATTTTCGTTCACCGCGGCTTCAATATAGGTCACTCGATCTGTTCCACTTGAACTTGCCGATAAATGCTCTTGACGATCTTCTATCCATTTAACCGGACACCCAACGATTCGGCTAACAACAGAACAGAGAACGATATACGGGTACGTCCCCGCCTTGATCCCGTAGCTTCCACCAATGTCTTTTGGAACAATGATTCGTAAGCGATTGCTTGGAATTTTTAACGCTCCCGCCATAACAGCCTGAATGACAAATGGCCCATGAAAGTTTGCATGTACGGTATATTTATTTGAACTTTGCTCGTACTGAGCAATCACCCCATATGTTTCAACAGGTGTAGCTGAATACTTCGGAAACGTAAATTTGTGTTTAATTATACGATCTGCAAGGGTAAAGGCATCGTCCACATCGCCATAATGAAACGTTCGATGATTCGCGATATTTGACCCGACATTTTCATGGAGAATAGGAGCGTCCTCCTCCAATGCTCGTTCAATATCTACATTCGGTTCCAATGTTTCGTAAGACACCTTCACTAGCTCTGCAGCATCTTCAGCTATATAACGATTTTTTGCTACGACAACCGCTACAGGCTCGCCAACATATCGTACTTTATCAATTGCAATGGGATAGTATTTAACCGGGGCACTTACCCCTACACTAAATGGATGTAAATAGGGCAAAACATCCTGACCAGTCACCACCCCTTTGACGCCAGACACCTTTAATGCTTCTGAAACATCAATCGATTTAATTTTCGCATGCGGATACGTACTTCTAACGATCGCAACTTGTGCGGTACTTGGTGGTGTAGCCAAATCATCAATGTATTGACCTTGCCCTGTTAATAATCTTGCATCTTCTACCCGTGCAAGGGGCTTACCTATCGATTGATCCACTTAAGAAACCTCCTCCCGAAGTAATCGTTCATAATCTGATTTTGTATCAATATCTTGTATTGGCTCTTTTCCTGTCTCAGTATAGTAGACCTGCTCTTTGTACTTCTTCACAATTGAGCGTCCCCCTTCATCCCCTTGTATAAGTCGCAGATCACAAAAGTACTGTTTATCGAATAAGACTGGATGCCCACGTTTGTTCTGATACGTTGCTTGGACAATCTTTTTTTGATGTCTCTCATAATCATGGAGCACAAAGTCAATTTCAACGGCTGATAGTAACGGTTGATCTCCTAACAAAAACATCACAGCATCAACATCACTAGGAATCGATTCGATCCCGACTTTCACCGATTCCGACATTCCAATAGAAGCTTCATCATTCACCACAACCTTGGCACCATTCATTTTCTTTTCTTCATTTAGGATTGGGAACAGGTGCGAATTAACCACAATCGTAACTCCTGATAACGACGAATTTAGAGCATGACGAATGACATGGTAAATGATAGGCTCATTTTTATAAGGCAATAACAGCTTTGCCGTCCCCATTCGTCTTGATAGTCCTGCCGCAAGGATAATACCCCACACGTTCTTTTTTACAGACTCAATAATGATTCACTCTCCTTTTTCACCTCACTTAGCTTTCGTCCCGTTCCCCCTCTGTACACGAGCATGATTTCGGCTAAGATACTAAGCGCGATTTCTTCAGGAGTTTTCGAACCAATATCTAAGCCAACTGGACTATGAATGAGTTGTTGTTTATCAGAATAGATATCTGTTTTAAGCAATTCCTTCATTCTCTTCCGTGGGCCTAGCAAACCGATATAGGCAACGTTCATGTTGATAATTTCTTGAAGGATCACTTGATCTTGTAAAAAGTTATGAGTCATGACAATTACATAAGAGTTTGTCGTGATTTCAACAGTTGGAAATCTCCCCGCTGCATAATGTGTTTTCTTAACAACTGAACTGAAAACTTCTTGCTCAAGATGGCTCAGCCGATGATCTACTAGTTCCACATTCCATTTCAAACTCTGCGCGATTTGAACTAACGGAATTGCATCCGGACCCGCTCCAAAAATCACTAAATGTGGCGGTGGCGTTGTGAAATCGTAGAAGATCCTTACATCATTGCCTCCCCTAACAGTTGATAGAACCGATTGACGATGACATAATTGTCGATGAAGATCTACGACGACATCTTGATATGGAATAATAGACGTATCGATGTGATCTAGATTGATGAGCCATTGTTCACTAATAAAAGACGATGATTTAGCATCAATCACTTTAACGATACAGAGACTATGTGATTGCATGAGAGAAAAGGCAGCCACCAAGCTCTCGGTCGTTTCTGGTTGTTGCACAGGCAAAAAAGGTTCTAATAAAATGGTTATTTTGCCATTGCAGCCAAGACCTAATCCCCAAATGAGATCATTTTCATCTTGAAAGTTATAATGAACGATGGTTCCCCTTCCTGTTTGTAGGACAGATGCTGCATGTTCTTTTAAATCACTCTCCACACATCCTCCACTTACAAGACCTGTAATTATGCCGTCTTCTGAGATGAAACATTTCGCACCGACTTTCTGATAAGATGAGCCCTCTGTTGAAATGATCGTTCCCAAAACACCTCTCACTCCATCTTGATGACAACGCTTTAATTCTTGATAGATAGAAAACAAGTTTTAACACCCCTTTCCTATTAATCTACTTCCAATGGAACTGTTCCCTGTATTCACTTGGTGTTTTGCCCACCAATTTCTTAAATGCTGTAGCAAAGTAACTAGGATTTGCAAACCCAGTATGATGAGCAATCGCTTCAATCGGTAATGAGGAGAGTCTAAGCAAGTCTTTAGCCTTTTGAACCCGAACGAATAATAAATACTCTACTACCGTCATCCCCGTCTCTTCCTTAAATAGACGACTTAAATACGAAGGGCTCAAATACACTTTATCTGAGACTTGCTTTAGCGTAAGTGTTTCATGATACTGATTTTGAATAAATTGAATGGCACTTTCGATTGGATTTGTTAAATCAGTAGAAAGTGCTTGATTGCTTTTCAACCCTTGGTTAATTTCTTTACTAATAGTAGGAGTAAGGACTCTATCAAAGGTTTCAATCAATTCATTCTTCGTAAGCGGTTTCAAAAGATAGGAAGAAAAACCTGAATTTAAAGCATTTTGAGCTAAGTTAAACATTTTTAGTTGAGTTACCACAATAACAGGCAATGAAGGATACAATTGAAGGGCTGCTCTCCCGAATTTTATCCCATCCATGTCTGGTAAAGACAAATCAAGTATTAGAGCACTTGGTTGACTTTGCTTTAACAGCAGCATTCCTCTTTTAGCTGTGTTTGACTTGTAGATCGATAAGAATCGATACTTGCTTTTTTGCACGATACTAGCGATCTCATTGATTGCTACTTTATCATTATCTACTATTAATAAATCCGCCAACCTTTTCCCTCCTCACACATAGTCTATAACAACTCTTGTTAAAATTTTTTCACTATCTTATTATTCCACCTTTAATATTTTGACTTATCATACTATTGTTGTGACGTTGGTTACTTTCTTTGATGAATCAACTCCAACTTAACAAGAGATTGCCTCTGAAAAAAGCCAAGGCTGTCATCAGCAGCAAAATCAACCTGATATTTCGCATTATGTATCATTTTTTTTACTTTGCTCAGAAGTTAAGCGCTGTCTCAGACTGCCTCAACCTTTTGTTGTCAGGTTTATATAAATTACTCAACTTTCGCACCTTGAAAATTGACCTTGTTTTAGATCTATCAAAGCTTTAAGAATGATTAACTTCACTACTTGACGAGTGCCTTGAAACATGAAAAGGCACCTCATTCTTTGGTATAGTGGAATTGACTAGAAACCATTACCACAAAGAAGAGGTGCCTTCTCTATGATAAATGAAAAACACTCAAATGAGCAACTACCAAATGAACTTTCAACTGTACTCTCTGAATTACAAGTAGCGAAACACTTGCGTCAAGCAGGTATTCGAAAAAACTTTGGCTTTTCTTGTGCCTATTTGTTTCAGCTTGTTTTCAGTCTGATCTTTCATCAGAAGAATTGGTTTACCCTTGTCACATCTAAGAAGAATGATTGTTTTCCTGGAAAAGATCCCGTCTATCGTTTTTTTATCATTCCAAGTTTGCTTGGCGGAAATTCCTTTACATTTTAGTGCAGCGACGATTCAAAAAGTCAGTGTTCTTACATCAAAAGACCGTCCAAAAGTGCTCATCATTGATGACTCTACGTTTGATCGCAATCGTAGTAAACAGGTCGAGTTACTTGCCCGTTGTTTTGATCATGCTTCTCTGAAAATGCGATTTTATAAAGGATTTCGAATGCTTACATTAGGCTGGTCAGACGGACACACATTCATGCCGGTTGACTTCTCTTTACTAAGCTCAAAAACGTCTTCTATCAACGGCATTAATCAAGAGATTGATAAGCGATGTTCAGGTTATAAGCGCCGTATCGAAGCGACCCAATCTGCCCCTGATCAAATCCCGGCAATGATTGAACGAGCCTTATCCAAGGGAATTGAAGCTTCTTCAAGATGTCTTGAAAAAGACGAATAAACAAACACAACAATTACTTAAAAATCAACTATCACAATGGATTGCAGGTTTACCAAGTTACATCAGGGCTTACCTGCCTAATTTGGCCTGCGAAAGTTGAGTTCTTAAGTTATAAGTTCTCTGTAAGTAATCCCTCACCCCACTCCCGTCTTCAAACTCTGCAACTCTAACAATTTATGCTTCGATATCCTTGCCGTCTCCGAATAATTTTTAAAATGAGCCTTATACATCTGACCTACTGTTTCCACTCTAGTCAAGTGACCCAAGTTAATGATATACGACCGATGTGCGATCATAAAACGGGAATCGAGAAGATGTTCGTAGCTGGCTAATGGCTCGTTTGTTTGATATTTATAATGTTCCGTATGAATAATCGATTTCCGGTTAGATTTTTCAATAAATAGAATCTCTTCAGGTGAAAGAAAGGTGATCTGATTGTTTCTCTTAATCATTAAATCTTTATTTGCATGACCTTTTTCAATAATGATACGATTTTGATATAATCTTGTTTCCGCACGCTCTAGAGCCGTGAATAATCTTTCTCTTTTGATCGGTTTGACAATATAATCGACAGCGCTTACCTCAAACGCATCTAAAGCATAATTGTCATAACCTGATATAAAGATTACCTCAAGAGACGGATGAAGTCTTTTGCATGTTTTCACTGCCTCCATTCCATTCAAAAAAGGCATTTCAATATCTACTATCGCAATATCTGGTTTTTCATTCATAATTAAGCGAACGAATTCTTCTCCATCTACTGCTTCACCAGCGATTTGAAAGCGTGAAAGATTTTCAATAAAGCACTTTAATAGTTTTCTTGAAGCCTTGTCATCCTCAGCAATTAATACTTTCATTATGACCCCTCCAAGTTCCCAAATATAATCAATATATAAAGAAGCAAGGGAAATGCCCCTTGCTTCTCCTTACGCCCACCACATTTCCGAGATTTCTTCTTTAAAAAGGGATGCTTTTAAAAGTGCTATCGCTTTCCCTAGTCCTTCATCAATGGATGCAAGCATATCTTCGTGTTCAATTGAGAGGACGTAGTCGTATCCAACTGCCCGAAGTGCGCTGATCATATCGTGCCACGTCTTTGCGTCATGACCATATCCTACCGTTCGAAACGTCCATGAACGATCAAGGACTTGACTATAATGTTTCGTATCAAGGACACCATTCACACTGATATTCGCTTGATCTAAATAAGTATCCTTTGCATGAAAGTGGAAAATAGCTTTTTCACGTCCAAGTTTTTTGATTGCTTCAACTGGGGCAATTCCTTGCCAGACAAGATGACTAGGATCAAAGTTTGCTCCTATCATAGGGCCCACATGTTCCCTTAATTTCAGCAATGTTTCTGGATTATAGACAACAAAGCCAGGATGCATCTCAAAGGCAATTTGGTTGATTCCATGTGATTTAGCGAATGCTGCTTCTGTTTTCCAATATGGAATGACAACCTCATTCCACTGCCATTCAAGCATTTCGCCATATTCAGGCGGCCATGAACAAGTAACCCAGTTCGGGAACTTTGCATCTTTGTGATCACCTGGACAACCGGAAAACCCATTTACTACGGGTACTTCTAAACGTTCTGCTAATAAAACGGTTTTTCGCCATGACTCATGGGATTCATTTGCAAACTTCCTGTTAGGATGAAGCGGATTGCCATGGAAGCTCAACCCGCTAATGCTAAGGCCTCTTGCTTCAATGGCTTTTTTGTATTCGTTTAATTTCGTAGGGTTATCTAGTAATTCATCTGGATTACAATGACTTGTCCCAGGGTAGGTTCCCGTACCTAACTCGACTGTTTCTATCCCCATTTCAGCAACTTTATCTAGCATTTCTTCAAAAGGCAGATTTTGATAGAGGACGGTAAAGACTCCTAGTTTCACGACTTGACCTCCTGTCCCACGTTTACTTTCACCCACTTTTGGTTTGTATGACTCTCTAGAATCGCATCTGTAATACACATGGAAAGGTGGCCATCAGCAAATGTTGCAAAGTTTGTTTGATCCTTTAATGGATCTTTTCCTTCATATATAAATGTGTAGAAGTTTTTCATCATATTTTTTAACGCATCAGGCCAGCCTTCATTATGACCACCTGGGTGATGAATCGATCCCTTCGCTTCATCGTTAAACAACGCTGGGTCTGCAAGAAGAGTTTCATTTGCACGGCCGCGATGCCCGAGCCATAGCTTCTCTGGTTCTTCCTGATTCCAATAAGCGGAACTTTGGCTGCCGTTAATTTCAAAGCTTAATCGATTTTTACGTCCTGCACTTACTTGCGATACAGTAAAGACACCACTTGTACCGTCATCAAAGCGAACGAGAACGGATGCATAGTCCTCTGTATTGATTGGTACCTCTTCATACTGTTGGTCCGCTGTCTCTTGAGCTCCAAAAGTAGCCACATTTCCGATTGCTTTCTTTCTTACTGGAATAACAGTCGCTAAATCCGCAAATACTTCAACAATTTGTTTACCCGTTACGTGTTGGACGGTATCACACCAATGGGAGCCAATATCAGCTATCGCACGCGACTTCCCACCTGATTCTGGAGCTAACCGCCAATTATAATCAGTCTCATATAACAGCCAATCCTGCAAATAGCTTCCGTGAACAAGATTTACTTTCCCTAACTCATTGTTTTTAATCATCGTTTCTAATTGCTTTAAAATAGGGAATTGGCGATAGTTAAAGTTAACCCCGTTAACAACGTCATGCTCTTTAGCTAACTCTAGCAATTCTCTTGTTTCGTCACTTGACATCGCTAACGGTTTTTCTGATAAAACATGTTTACCTGCTAAAATAATCTCTTTATTAATCGCAAAATGCAGATGATTTGGCGTACAATTGTGTACGACTTGAATCTCTTCATCGCGCAGCATTTCCTTGTAATCTCCGTATGCCTTTGGAATGCCTAACTCAGCCGCTTTTTGTTCAGCTGCCTCAAGGCTCGATTCTGCTAGTGCTACTACCTCAACAAATCCTAATCGTCTGACCGCTTCAATGTGAGTCGGTCCTATAAATCCTGTTCCAATGACACCTACTTTGATTTTATTCATACTAACTCACCTCTCCTATCTCATTAAAAACTGTTTTTTCTTTATCGTTTCTTTGCTTTGCGTCCAAACGCTACTGCTAAAATAATAATCAAGCCACTAACCATCATTTGCTGACTGACATCTAAGCCCATAATGATTAAACCATTATTAATCGTTCCAATTAAAATTGAACCAAAAATCGTTCCAACGACTGTTCCAACTCCGCCAAACAGACTCGTTCCACCAAGAATAACGGCTGCAATAACAGAAAGCTCTGCCCCTTCACCGAAGGTAAAACGACCGGCCTCAAGTCTACCTGCATATAACATACCAGCAAAACCAGCCATCATCCCTGAAGATACTAAGGCGATTAGTTTGACACGAGCTGTATTGATCCCAGAGAATCTAGCTGCGCTTTCATTTCCCCCTGTTGCAAGAGTTTGTCTGCCAAACGTTGTTTTTCTTAAAATAATATGACCGATTACCGCTATTAAAATCGTCCAAACGAAAAGCATCGGAATCGGCCCTAAGCTTCCAGAACCAAATAAGAAAATAAATGCATCGTTTAAGATTGGTACAGGAGCTGTTCCTGTAACCCACATCGCAATCCCTTTCACAATAATCATCATTCCAAGCGTGACAAGAAAGGATGGAATCAACACCTTTGTAACAAGAAGTCCATTGATTAAGCCAATGATTGCTCCTGTTCCAAGTCCTGCAAGGATACCACCAACTGTACCGAATGATTGGATCGCTAATGCTGCCGTTAAAGAAGATAAGGCCGCAATCGAACCAACCGATAAATCAATTTCGGCAGTTGAGATCACGAATGTTACCGCTACAGCCATAATTGAAATCATTGCTGTTTGTCTAACAATATTTAAAAGGTTATTGGTTGATAAAAATCCATAATCATAAAGCGTGATTGAAAAAATGATGAAAACTCCAATAAAAGCAATATAGACAATGTAATTTTGCCAATCAAAAGCAGGACGTTTTGTTGCAGTTGTAGTATTAATGACTTTGGATTGCATGTTCTAAATCCTCCTCCGATTTAATTTCCTCACGTAATAATTCACTTGTTACCTTGCCATTTTTTAACGTAATAATTCTATCTGAAACAGCTAAAAGCTCTGCTAGTTCAGAAGAAATGACAATAACGGCTTTCCCCTGATCAGCTAACTCACGAATAATTTCAATAATCTCGGATTTTGAACCGATATCAACTCCATTTGTCGGTTCATCAAGGATTAATATATTCGGTTCATTAGCTAACCATTTTGCGAGTACGATTTTTTGTTGATTCCCGCCTGATAAGAGATTGGTAGACTTATAGATACTATCCGTTTTAATATTTAACTTTTCAACGAACTGCTCGGATAGTTGATCTATTTTCTTCTTATTCATAAACCCAGATTTCGATACTTTCTTTAAGATTGGGTAAATGATATTTTCTTTTACTTCATGGGTCAGTACTAATCCTTGTACTCGTCGATCTTCTGGAACTAACGCAATCCCAGCGTTAATGGCATCTTGCGGCTGTTTTATTCTGACCGCTTGACAATCCACAAAGACCTCTCCAGATCTAATTGGATCGATACCAAATAATGCTTGCGCCAGTTCTGTCCGCCCGCTTCCCATTAAACCTGCAATACCAAGAATTTCTCCTTTATATACATGGAGATCTACTCCATTTACTTTCGATCCTGAATGTAAGTCCTTCGTTTCTAACATCACTTCTTCTTTTGAGTATGAACGAGGCTTCCAACCAAAGCTTGACTCCATCGATTTACCAACGATATGTTGAACAAGCTCTTCCATGGTTAAATCAGCTGTGGGACTTGTAATCACAAATTTGCCATCCCGCAAAACAGTTATCCGATCGGAGACTTGAAAGATTTCATCCATCCTGTGCGAAATATAAATGATTGACATACCTTCTGACTTTAATGTCTCAATCAACTCAAACAATGTTTCGGTTTCATTTTTTGATAAGGTTGCGGTTGGCTCATCCATAATTAAGATACTTGCCTTTTGAGCAAGTGCCTTGGCAATTTCGGTCATTTGCCAAAAGCCGACACTTAGATTTTCGATTAACATATCTGGATTAATATTGACATTTAATTGCTTTAAAAGATCTTCAGTTTGAATATACATCGCTTTTTCATCTAAAAATCCATTGCTTTTCTTTAATTCACGATTTAAAAAAATGTTTTGTTTTACTGTTAAGGAAGGGATCACACTAAATTCCTGGAAAATCATCGCTACACCGTTTTCTTGTGCATCTTGCGGCTTTTCAATCTCTACCTCTTTGTCATTAATGACAATTTTTCCGCTATCTTTCTGATAGACACCCGTTAGAATTTTCATTAACGTTGACTTTCCAGCTCCATTCCCACCCATTAGTGCATGAACTTCACCTTTTTCTAACTCAAATTCAACATGATCAAGTACATTTATCCCATTAAAAGATTTTGATATTTCTGACATTCTTAATGCTAGCTTTGTCATAAAATCACCCTTTGTTTAAAGGGGGGTAATGAATTACCCCCTTTATTGTAATTAAGGAATCGTTACTTCTAATTTGTTTACTTTTACCCACTCGCCTTTTTCAGCAGATTCCAAGATTGCATCACTAATCACACAAATTTGGTATCCATCATCAAAGTTAGGGGAAACCTCCGTGTCATCGGCAATGGCTTTCACAAAATCATAGACTTCGATAATTTTCGTATCTCCATATCCGATTCCTAATGCAGGAATTGGCCATAGCCCTTCTCCGTATGGGTGTGCAGGACCTGTATATACTGTTCTAAAGCCTTTACGATCGGCTGGGTCATCGGCAAAGAAAACTTGTAATTCATCGCGACGCTCATAGTTAAAAATAAGTGAACCTTTCTCCCCGTGAATTTCAAATGTAAGGAAGTTGTTTCTGCCGTGAGCGTTACGAGTTGCTTCAATACTTCCAACGGCTCCATTTTCAAATTTTAAAAGTGTCATTAACTCATCATCAACATCAACTTGTCCTTTTGGTACATCTTCCGCTGACTTTACGGTTCCTAATTTATCAACACCGCCAGTTTGGATCGGTCTTTCTTTCACCCATGTTTGTGTATGTGCCATTACATCAGAGATTTCACCAACTAAATATCTTGCAAAATCAACGACATGTGTCCCGATATCTCCTAACGCCCCTGAACCAGCAATGTCTTTTTTAAATCTCCAAGAAAGTGGAGAATTCGGGTCTGCAGACCAATCTTGCAGATACGTTCCACGGAAGTTTAATACTTTTCCGATCGCCCCTTCTTCAATATATTTTTTTGCAAGGGCAACAGCAGGTGTTCTACGGTAGTTAAATGCAACCATATGCTTGACTCCTGCTTCTTTGACCGCATCCAGCATCGTTTTCGCCTCAGCTGCATTACGAGCTAATGGCTTTTCTGAAATAATGTGTTTTCCTGCTTTTGCTGCTGCAATGGCAATCTCTGCATGAGAATCATTCGGAGTTACAATGTCAACGATGTCAATATCAGGGTTGTTGATAATATCCATCCAATTTGCTGTATATTCGTCGTATCCAAGTCGAGCTGCAGCATCTTTCGCTAACTCTTCTGTTACATCGGCCACCATTTTACGATATGTCAGCCCTGGAGCTGGCCAGAAATACATTGGCATCCCTGCATATGCTAGTGAATGTGCTTTTGCCATAAATCCTGCACCAATTAAACCTACGTTATATGTTTTCATTTTGAAATTCCTCCCTTTATTAAGTGAAATATAAATTAGTTATTTTGAAATGCATCTTGAACTTCTTGTGGAGCTGATGTCGAGTAAACCATTTCCCATGCGTCGAGAATATTATCCTGTGTTACTGTTAAAGCAGGTACGGCCACGTAAGATGGCGTTTCCTTATCTAACAGTGCGTAACCAGCTAAAATGGCTTCTGCGACTCCTTGGTCATAAGGAAGTTGGGCTCCTAGTCCTTTAATCGAACCACCTCTTGCAATGTTCAAAGCTACATTTGCACCTAAATCAATGGTTGTAATGACTAAATCATCTCTACCCGCTGTTCTAGCAGCTGCTACTATTCCTTCAGTTGGTACATCCCACACACCAAAGATGCCGTCTAGATCAGGGTTTGTTGTCAACATGGCTGAAGCTACCTGTAGTCCATCATCCGGACCACTAATTCCACTACGAGCTACAATTTCAATGTTTGGATACTTTTCTTGAATCGTAGCCTCAAATGCTTCTGATCTTTGCTTTGTTACAAAGAAATCTGCATCATGGTAGACGACACCGACTTTCCCATCTCCACCAAGCTCTTCTGCCATTACTTCAGCAGCAGCGATTCCATTTCCATAGTTATCAGCGGAAACAACGCTTACATAATGTTCATTATGATTTAAATTGCTTGGTACATTATCCATAAATACTAAGTGAATCCCTTGTTCAGCCGCTCTTCTAAATGCAGAAGAAGTGGAAACAGGATCTGTTGGAATACTAACAATAATATCCGGGTTTCTTGCCATTACGGTTTCAAGGTCGGACACTTGTTTTTCTGCGCTAAATTGCGCATCTGTTACGGCAATGACTTCAATTCCCATTTTCTCAAAAGTCTTTTGCAACCCATTTATTTGCGCATTTGACCAATCATTACCTGCATAGTGCATAACGAGAGCTGCTTTATAATTTCCTTCTCTGATTTTTTCAATGTCTTCTACGGTTAGCTCTAGTGTACTGGCAGAAACCGCCGTTTCTCCATATGGCCCTTCACTTTGAATGACCGCATCCGCATCAATATTCGGATTAATTGTAATTGGCTCTAGCGCAACTTCTTCGTTTGTTTCAGTGGTAGATGGTTGCTCCTTAGCACCGTTTGAAGTGCTCTCTGAATTACATCCAGCTACAACTAGCATTCCTGCTGCAAAAGAAGTAATGGCCAACCATTTAAACTTTTTCATTTTAACGCCCCCATTCTTTATTCGTTTTATTTGTAAAAGTTATTTAGGAAATCCAAACTAATTTGCGCTCCCTTCTTCGGATCATCGTAGCTATCTAATTCCACCGTTACCCATCCGTCGTAATTCATTGCTTGAAGCGCTTCAATTACTCCTTGTAAGTTTTGCTCTCCCTCACCTAATGGCAGGAAGTCTCCACCTTTTAAATCTTTCAAGTGAACGTAAGGGATACGATCCTTATATTTTTTAATAAATTCAATCGGATCTTCGCCGCCCGCTTCAATGTGGGCTGTATCCGGGCAAAAGTTAATCGATGTAAATTGTGCAATCTTCTCGACTTGCTCTGGAGACTCTCCCAATGAACCTAAATGCGGATGATAGCTCGCAACTAACCCATTTGCTTTCGCAATCTCACTTACGCGTTCTAAAGCTTGTCCTAATTTTTCATAGTCGCTTTCTAAAATCCCTGTACTTCTTAGCGCTCCCCCGCCAACGACTAAATGCTCTGCACCGAATTCAGCAGCAAGACTTGCCGCCTTTTCAATTTTTGCTAGCTCTTCCTCGAGGATTTCATCGAAAATAAAGTTTCCTCCAGAATAAACACCAATCAACTTTAGTTTTAAAGAGTCCATCAATATTTGAAACTCTTCTTTCTTATTTTCATATTGCATCAGATTTCCATCGAAAATTTCAAAGCCCTGATATCCTACACTCGAAAGATCCTCTAATGCTTTTTCCGTTGAACCATTTGTTAAATAATAACCATCTTTAATTGAAGTAACTCCTGCCGGGTGTCCAACAACACCACCCCATGTATTTGTTTGATATCCTAGTTTCATATTTTTCTCCTCCAATTCAAATCAAGTAATTTGTACAGTTTTCACACGATCTATTGCTTGCATCACCCCCCTTAAAGAATGTAAAGGATTACAATTAAAACAGTGAACATTCTAGACTCCTACTTAAAAGTGGGAATAATTTGTAATGGATTACATTTAACCAAACTAAAACTCCCAATTAACTAGGAATTATAAACTGATTGTGTCTATATTTTGTAAAGGATTACATTTTAGCAACTTACTTTTTTTCAGACCTTTTTTACGCAAGAATTTCTGATAATAAGCTTGTCATCTAAAATATATTGACTTCTAATAATCTTTTTATTTTTCATCAGCTTTATAAGCAGATCCATCGCTTTGTTCCCAATTTCAAAAGCCGGTTGAGCAATCGTCGTAAGCTCTGGTTCAACAATCGTTGAAAACTTGATATTATCAAACCCTATGACTGAGATATCAGCAGGAACTCGAAAATGTTTAGACTTGATTGCCTTAATGGCCCCAAGTGCCATTTCATCATTAGCGGCAAACACTCCAGTGGGAAGCTGATTTAGAGCCAGTAGCTTATTCATTACATTAAAGCCACTTTCATAAGTGAAATCCCCTTCTTGAATAAGTACCGGATCGACGGTTACATTATATTGGGCCAACGCTTGATAAAATCCCTTTAGCCGATCCTGTCCGAGAACGCTGGTAGTCGGTCCTGATATAAAGGCTATTTGTCTATGTCCCAATTGAATCAGATATTCGGTCGCTTTTCTTGCAGCACTGATATTATCAATTGATACTGTTGGGATACTTGAACCTTCTATATACTCACAAGCTAGAACGACGGGATATTGATTTTCTACTATATTTACAAGTTCTGAATTCATTACTGTTAAAAAAATCATGCCGTCTGCTTTCTTCTGTCTAAGAAGATCTACATAACCACTCTCTAACTCTAAGTCATTGGTTGTATCTTTTATTAAAACTTGATAACCATTTGCGGCTGCAACATATTCGACCCCTCTAAGAACCTTCGAGAAAAAGGGATTTGAAATATCTGGAACAACGACAATGACTGTCTTTGTTTTCAGTGTTCGTAACTGGCGGGCTAATATATTGGGATGGTAATCTAACTCTTTTATCGCTTTCAAAACCCTTCCCATCGTTTCTTTCCTAACCGTATGAGGGTTGCTTAACACCCTTGAGACGGTAGCAGTAGAAACATTTGCCCTTTTGGCTACATCAACGATTCTTACCATTTTTGTTCGCTCATTTCTTTTTTTTTAACTCTATGCTTGCATTGTAAACGGATTCAGCATTAGTGTCTAACTTGTTTCAGACATCATATTTCTGATTTCGGAAGCGCTTACTTTTAATTCGGACACGAATTTCATTCATTCAGACAAAAAAATCACAAATTATAAGAATTTTTAAAGCCCGCAATCAACTTTTGTCGATTACGGGCTTGCTAGTCTACCATATGTTCATTTAAGTTAGAGGCTGATCCTCTCGTCTATCTCCATAAATCTGCTTTACTTTTCCTCTTAAAAATTCAATTGATTTTTTCGCATACCAATCTGGTTCTGCTTGCCTTGTGTGAAACCCTACTTCCATTGATAAATATCCATCATAGTTAATATCTTTTAATGCCTTCAATACCGCGTCAAAATCACATCTACCTTCCCCAGGTGGAAGCCGGTCATTATCAGAAATATGAACGTGATGAAGTTTATCTGCCATCTTGTACACATAGTCACTTGGAACTTCATTCCGATACAAAGCATGGAACGTATCAAACATCACCTTTACATTCGATAATCCGGTTTGCTCACTTAATAGTAAGGCATCATCTGCTGTCTCTATTAAATTACTATCTGCCGGCGTAGGCTCAACGACCATCGTTACACCAAGATCTTTTGCATATTCGGCGACTTCCGTTAACGCTTCTAAGCTATAATTCCAAGCTTCCGTTTGAGATGTCCCGTGAACTACCCAGCCTGCAATCCACATCACAGTCGGGCATTCCCATTCAGAGGCTAACCGAACGACATCCTTATAATGTTGAATCGTAAACTCCCTTTCCTCTTTCAAAGGGGAACTAGGATTTACTCCAGGTCCGCCACCGGGGGCAGGAAGCATTGCAGATACTTTTAAATTCTTCTCCTTAAGTAAACGTAAAATCTCTCGTCTTCGTTCCGGTGATAAATAATCTGGCCAAGCATGCGGACTTGCACATCCAATCTCAATGGCGTCATATCCAAACGAAGACAGTCTTTTAATCACCTCTTCTAATGGATACGAAGGAACCCAAACTGGAAAACCACTATAAGCCCACGTATTAAAAGAAATACCTTTCACTTTCAACAACTCCTTCTTCGTTCCTTTGAATGTTTATTCCCAAACAAACACAGCTTTTTCTGTTTTTCTTTCATCGAATAATTTGAAAGCCTTCTCTGCTTCTTCTAACGTAAACGTATGGGTTACTAACTTTTCTACAGGTAATTGTTTTCTGACAATGAATTCTGCAATCTCATCAAATTCCTGGATTGGGAAATACCACGAACCCATGACTGTTATCTGTTTACGGATTAACTGTTCACTTGGGTGGATTTTCAGTTCCTTATTTTCACCTATAAAAGCAACTCTTCCATGAGCTCTTACACTATTTAATGCATCATTTTCCGCAAATGGACTACCAGAACAATCAATAGCCGCATCTGCTCCGCGATCGTTTGTAATCTTTCTAATTTCTGCTAATATATCAACGTTCTTCCCATTGAGTGTATAATCTGCTCCTAATTCTTTCGCAATCTCTAGCCGTTCATCTAACATATCAACAGCAATCACTGTCGCTCCTAACCCTTTTGCAATCATGACACCTGCTCCACCCATAGGTCCCATGCCGAAGATGACGAGCGTATCTCTTCCTGAAATCGCCATTCTTTTTTGAGCGTGATATAACGTACCAACCGCATCTGTAGAAACAGCAGCCGTAATATAACTCATCTCATCAGGAAGTCTCATGCAGTTTTCTTCAGGTACAACCATATAATCGGCATCTCCTCCATGAGAATCAAAACCGATACATTTAAATTCCTTGCAAAACATTTTATATCCGCTTTTACAATGTGCACATTCTCCACATCCAAGCGCTAAGTATACCGCAACCCGATCACCAGATTTAAAATTTGCTACACCTGCTCCTACTTCTTTTATCACGCCTGCTGGCTCATGCCCAGGAACTGTACAACCTGTTTTTGTTCCTTCAAATACAGAAGTCCCGTAATACAAACTCATATCACTGCGGCAAATAGCTGAAGCTTTTAATTGAACCAGTACTTCCCCCTGCCCTGGCTTGGGAATCTCCATTTCTCTTACTTCTACTTTTTTATCACCAGGAAAAAACACAGCTTGCATCGTCATAGAATAGCCTCCAAAATTGTTAGTTTCGTATATTAAATAACCGCACCTTACAAAAGGAACTCGTATTGAAGCTTCCTTGAAAACTTCTAGACTCGAAACCTTCAAATACAGTTCGATTCCGAAAGATGCATATCTTATCATATTATTTCAATGCATCTTGTACATTTGCAGGTGCTTCTACCCCATAGATAAGCTCCCAAGCATCTAAGACATTTTCTTGCGTTACTTTAATGGCAGGAGATGCGACATAAGGTGGTGCCTCTTTTCCAAGAACAGCATAACCTGCAAGGATGGCTTGAGCTACACCTTGATCATAAGGTAGTTGAGCTCCAAGTCCTTTTACAATTCCATCAGAAGCGATCGATCTCGCAACATTCTCCCCTAAATCAACGGTTGTAATAATTAAATCTTCTCTGCCGGCTGCTCGTGCAGCAGACATGACACCCTCTGCCGGCACATCCCAAGGAGCGAAAATTCCATCTATATCAGAGTTTCTAGTAATCATCGCTGATGCTACTTCCTCTCCATCATTCGGGCCCGTAATTCCACCTTTTGCAACGATTTCAATGTTTGGATACTCATTTTTAATCGTTTCCTCAAAAGCATCAGAACGGTTTTTTGTTACAAAGAAATTAACATCATGATAGACGACACCTATTTTTCCTTCCCCGCCTAGCTTTTCTGCCATAATATGGGCTGCTGCTGCCCCGTTACCAGAATTATCTCCTGATACAATACTTATATAATCTTCACCGGGCTCAAGACCTTCTGCCACTCCATCCATGAATACTACGTTTACTCCTTGCTCAATCGCTTGTTTATAAGCCCCTGCAGTTGAAACAGCGTCAACTGGCACCGAGATCATAATGTCTGGCTGTCTAGCTAACACGGTTTCAATATCATTTACTTGCGTTTCAGCACTGAATTGCGCATCCGTTTCGGCAATCACTTCAATCCCCATTCTTTCAAAGGTGTCTCGCATCGCCCCAACTGCGGCATTCATATAATCCGTACCAGAATAATGCATAACAATCGCTGCTGTGTAGCCTCCCTCTCTAATTTGCTGAAGCTCTTCCTCAGTAAGGATTAAATCCTTGGCTGATTCAGCCTGTTCACCATGTGGCCCTATATCTAAGACATCCAAGTCAGGGATATCTGGATTAATCGTCAATGGTCCTGTAAACGTATTATCTGGATCTGCCTCTTCTTCTATTTCTTTTACCACTTCATCATTATCTGCAACTGTTTCCGAAACTTCTTCACCATTGCAACCAACAACGAAAACACTTAGTCCTAACATGAAAAGCATCGATAGTAGAATTCTCTTTTTCATAATGAAACCTCCCTTTTTTATCAAAGCCTTGAAAAAATCATTTTCATGAATTATCACTTCACGTTTTTCCATCACCTCCTCACAAGAATGTAACCGATTACACATTACGAATAGATCATACTAAACCACTAATTTTACTAGGAATTATAGGTTGAACTGACTTTTCCATTTCGATTGTTTTTACATTGGGTTTTATAACTCTCTTTTATTGCTATAATCAAATTGTAAACGCACTCACTAATCGTGTCTAACAAGCTTTAGACATGTAATCAATTCAATTGGGAGCGTTATCATTTCATTCGATGTTCTATTTCATTCTTTTAGACAAAATAGTCATAATTTTTAAAAAGATTAAAGCCCACAATAATCATTAAGTTATCGTGAGCTTTTGTAATCATTTAATGATGGTTTAAAAAAGGCTGCCTTTACCATTTTCACTGTCTTTTTAATTGGATAATGATTTTAAATGTTGTAATTCTACTAATTTCTGCTTTGAAACCCTTGCTGTTTCGTTATAGTTTTTGAAATAAGCCTGATACATTCGACCAGCTGTCTCTACTCTTGCTAATTGATCAAGATTTATTAGATAAGACCTATGTGTTGCCATAAAACGGGGCCCGAGAACGTTTTCGTAAGTCGTTAATGGCTCATTTGTTTCATATTTATTATCCTTCGTATGAATAACCGTTTTCCTATCCAATTTTTCAATAAATAGAATCTCTTCAGGTGGCAGAAAAGTAATTTGATTGTTTCTTTTTATCATGATATCTTTATTTTTTGAAGCTTTTTCACTTGGTATACCGCTTTGATATAATCTTTTTTCCACTCTTTCTAAAGCTGTATACAGTCTATCCCTTTCGATCGGTTTAACAATATAATCAACAGCACTGACATCAAAAGCATCTAAAGCATATTGATCATGTCCTGTTGTAAAAATTACTTCTAAAGAGGGAAGTAGCTTTTTGCAGGATTTAACTGCTTCTAGTCCATTCAATAAAGGCATATCAATATCAACTAAGGCGATATCTGGTTTATTCTCCATGACAGAGCGGATTAATTCTTCTCCATTGGCCGCTTCTGCAACAACTTGAAATTGTGGAAGCGTTTCAATAAAGCACTTTAATAGTTTTCTTGAAGCCTTATCATCCTCAGCAATCAATATTTTCATTTATAAGTACCCTCCAATAATTGGCCTATTATTAATGTCCACCTATTTGTGAATGTTATTAGGACAACTATGAAAAAAAAGATTTTTTCTACAAATTATTAATCGCATCAATTATATTACATTCCAGTAAATAAGATATGAGGAAGCGTTCCATTTATTTTATTTATAACTTCCTTTTAACTATACTTATTAATAAAAGTACCTATACACTTTTGGCATAGATACTCGGCTTTTCCTTATTTTAATGTACGTTGAATAAGATCGGGAGCATCCTCATTGTAAACAAGCCTCCAAGCTTCTAAAAGATTTTCTTTTGTTACTCTTAGAGCTGGAACAGCCACATAAGGTGGTGTTTGTTTTCTGAGAAGTGCATACCCTGCCAATATCGCTTCTGCTACACCTTGTTGATAAGGAAGCTGGGCACCCAATCCTTGTATGCTTCCATCCTTGGCCATTTCTAGTGCAGCATTAAAGCCTAAGTCAATCGTCGTGATGACCAAATCACTTTTTCCAACAGCTTCAGCTGCCTTCATCGCTCCTTCTGCAGGTACATCCCATACAACGAACATGCCATTCATGTCAGGATTTTTTCTAATCATATCAACTGCCACTTTTTCTCCATGACTCGGGTCGGTAAAGCCTTCCTGGGCAACGAGTTCAATACTGGGGTATTGCTGCTTAATCGTCTCTTCAAAACCTTCTGTTCTTTGTTTTGTTGCAAAGAAATCGGCATTGTGATTGATTATGCCAACCTTCCCTTTTCCTCCTAATTCTTGACCCATAATATGAGCTGCCTCAATACCGTTGCCAAAGTTATCAGCAGATACGATGCTGACATAATCTTTACCATGCTCTAGCCCCTTTGGAACATTGTCCATAAATACTAGCTTTACGCCTGCGTTAGCAGCCTTTTTATAAACACTTGCCGTAAAGATTGGGTCTACTGGAATGCTTACAATGATATCTGGCTTTTGAATCAAAATGGTCTCAATATCTTCTACTTGCTTTTCCCATTTAAATTGTGCATCCGTTACAGCAATTACCTCAACCCCCATTTTCTCAAAAGTTGATGTTACACCTGCAATTTGAGACTTTGACCAATCATTGTCGGCATAGTGCATTGCTATAGCCGCCCTATACTTCTTTTCCTTAATTTTTTTTAGCTCTGTCAAAGATAATTGAAGCGTCTTTGCTGAAACCGCCTCTTCTCCATACGGGCCTGTGCTTAATATCGTATGATGTGGAATATTTTGTGTAATCGAATTGTTTAATGTCTCACTTACAGTATTCAAAAACTCTTTAACATGAATTGGTTTTGACAAATAGTTATCAAACCCCTTTTCCAAAGTATGTTGAATATCAAGAGGCATCGCATTTGCACTTACAGCAATAACAGCGATATCTTTTGTTTGTTCCTTTGCTTTTAACATGTCAAACACTTCATATCCATTCATATCCGGGAGACTTAAATCAAGTAATATCAGATCTACTTTTTCAAAAGCAGCCTTTTCCAACCCTTCTTTCCCGTTGCTAGCTGATAAGAGTGTATAAGAAGGTTGAGATTTAATAATGTTTTTCACCAAGTTCAGATTGGAATCGTTATCTTCAATGTACAGCAAAGTGTAGTGTTCTGACTTTCCTTCTACAGACTTAAGAGGTTCTACCTCGTCTTCCCATCGGATGACAGGCTTTAATTTTTTTGGTAGGGGCAAGCTAAAACAAAATTCACTACCTTTGCCTTTTTTACTCCTTACACTTATGTTCCCGCCCATTTGCTGCACTAGCTGTTTAACTAAAGACAACCCAATCCCTGTCCCCTCTTCTTCTGTACCTTCCACTCGATAAAACGGGACAAATATTTTGTGATATTCTACCACTGAAAAACCAACACCCGTATCAACAATATGAACAAATTGATCGTCTCCTTCTAAATAACTGTTGATCATGATGTTTCCATTTTGCCGATTATATTTAATGGCGTTTTCTAAAAGGTTAAGGAGTATTTGCCTCAGTCGAACAGGATCAGCTAGAACGACCATATGATGCTGTAGATCTAGTTGTTTTTGAATACGAATATTTTTCTTTTTAGCAAGAGGCTGAACAATGTTGATACATTCATCGATAACGTTTAGAAGAGGGACCTCTTCTATCGAAACTTTTAATTTCCCCGTTTCGATTCTTGATAAATCTAAAACTTCATTAATTAAACTTAATAAAAAACTCCCTCCTTTTAAGATTTCTTGCACATAATCGCGTTGTTGATCATTTAACGAGTCATCAAGCTCTAATAACTGTGCAAAACCAAAAATCCCATTTAACGGTGTGCGCAATTCATGACTCATTTTAGAAAGAAAGTCCGATTTAGCCCTATTTGCTTTTTCAGCCTCTTCTTTTGCTTGAATGCAAGTGTTCTCCATTTCTTTTCTTTCTGTAATATCAGAAATACTTACAAGTGAGGCCCGATCACTATGATCACGCATTGTAAGAGGTTTTGAGTTAACTGAAAGCCATTTAATTTGATTATTCTCGATGTCCTTTACTCCCACAATCGAGTTATGGAAGGAAATGCCCTTCTCTAGTGTTTTCACTCCAGGTAGTTCAGAGTAAGGTAAATGGGATCCATCCTCTGCAACATATTCAACTTCCTTCCACCCATATGTATAATCACCTATTAAGCCGATCATCTTTTGAAAGTTTTCATTTAAAGCGGTGACTTTACCATCTTTTTCAATTATGATTACAGCTTCTGACATCGTTTGAAGAACGTCCTCATATAAAGAGTCTGTATTTACCAGCTCATTTTCTAAAGAAGGTTTGTTACTTTGGATGAAAGTGCCGATTACCTCTACAATCTCACCATTATTAAATAAAGGTGCTAAAAAAGCTATATAATCATTACCTGTTAACTTTGTTTCATATTGAATAAATTGACCTTCCCAAGCCTGGTAACAATACTTGTTTATGATACCGGACAATTCACTAGGGAATATATCTTCTAGCTTTTTTCCATACACATCTTCTTGGCTAAATCCAAAGTTGTCGAGCAAAATCCCATCACAATAAGTAAAAATAAAGGTGCTCCTTCTTTTGGTAAATCTACAGACAAGTCCCCTTTCCGTAACGTTTAGTGGAGTATTAGATATAGAGTCAGACATTCATTTTCCTCCTAATTTACGGTATTGAGTCCGTACAAAAATAATAAGTACTCAACTTTCGCACCTAAAAAAACACGTTCATCTATTGACATTATTACTTCTGTTGTCAGTCATGTAATTTAACTGGAATGCCATTGGCTTGTTTCGTTTGAATTGAGCGAAGAATTCCTTTCTTTCCTTGAATAGGAGAAGCTAACTGATAAAGTTCCTTCAAACTAACCTTATTATCATGGATAAGATAACGTTGCTTTAAGTTTTTTACCATGCCAATGACATCAAGACCTTGATCATGGATCTCTTTAATAAGCGGTTGATGTGTAAACCAAGTATCCATCAGCACATAAGAAGCTTCTTTACCTGTGTTCATTGCACGTTGAATCATCGTCGGAATATGTTCAGGTGCAGTTTGTAAAGCTTCTAAACGGCGCTTATATCAGAACTGCGCTTGTCAATTTTATGTGACATTCCATTGATAACACTGTTTTTAGAGCTCAATAAAGAAAAGTCTACAGGCATAAACGTTGTACCGTCAGACCAACCCAATGTAAGCATACGAAAGCCTTTGTAAAAGCGCATTTTTTGAGAAGCGTGGTCAAAACAACGCGTAAGAAGTTCAACCGATTTACTTCGATTTTTATCATATGAAGAATCGTCAACAATCAGCACTTTGATACGCTCATGATTCGTAAGCTTACTTACTTTTTCAATCGAGTGTGTGCTTAATAAAAGTAGAAACCTTCTCCATGAATAAGTAGAACGGTTTAAGAAACGATAGACCGCGTCTTTAGCTGGAATATCCGTAGATTTCTTACTTTCGAGTGTTCGAAACCAGTTTTTGTTTTCAAAGATCAAACAGAAAATGAGCTGAAATAAATAAGCACAGGTAAAGCCAAAAGACTTGGTAATTCCAGCTTTTCTAAGATGTTTCAATACTTTTAGTTCTTTAAAGGTAGATTTTATTTCATTTGGTAGTTGCTTAGTTTGGTCATTATTCGCTATCATATAGAGGACACCTCTTCTGTATGGAATGTTTGATTCTCGACAAATCAACTATACCAAACGGATAGGTGTTTTTTTATGCATTTTTATGTGTCAATGATAGTACTTGAATAACATCAGCAACTACTGCTGGTTGAACTTATTGAACTTTTATCGGTGCGAAAGTTGAGTAATTATTAGCTCAGTCGTTTTTAATTTTTATATTAGCTTTCATTTTCTTTTGATTTTTCGATAGAACTTAGATAGGCTTTCTTCGAATTCTCAATATGAATCTTTGTTAAATATTCAGCCATTTCCACTTCTTGATTTCTTACTGCTTTGAATACTTCGAGATGCTCTTTCATCGCCTCTTCCATTCTTCCTTCAACTTTTCGCCCAATAGTAGCAAACGCTCTTATATAGTCCATTAAATCAACAAGCATTTCATATAACTTAGGGCTTTTTGCTGCTTTGTAAAGAACATGACTGATCTCAATATGCAAATGAGACAAGTCACCACCTCCCTTACCATTTAACGCGAACTCTAGCCGCTCAATCCATAAATCAAGCTCTTCTTTCGTTTGTTCGTTTAATTTCTGTGCAGCTAACTTTGATGCAAGAACTTCCAAGGAAGATAAAATTGTAAATACTTCAATAATATCATCAGTAGATGTATGAGATACTATAACTCCCTTACGTGGGACCGTGTTCACAAAACCTTGTGATTCGAGGCGGAACAAAGCCTCGCGAATAGGCGTTCTGCTTATCTTAAGTTTTTCAGCTAATTCTCGTTCTACTAAGCGGTCACCTGCTTTATATTCTCCTTCCAATATAAGGTTTTTTAAATATAAATAGGCTCTCTCACGAATCGATAAAATATCTTGTTCTAACCATTCCTTCATCTACAACCCCTCCATCATTTTCTATATAGTTATGTAAAGTATACAACAAAGATATTCGAAAAACTTGGCTCGCGCCCGATTCCTTTCAAAATAAATCAAACTCGTTCTTTCCTCTCCTTCAAAAAAAGAGTAGTCAGCATGTTAGGCGACTACTCTTCCATAAGAAGATAGGAAAATTTATACAGATACAGGCTCTTCAATATCACCTTTTAAATAAGCTTGATACAAACCATCCATATACATACGTCGCATATCAGCCCCTGTTCTAACAATGTCTAAGCAACGTTGCTGTAATTCTGGTGTGTTCGCATGCTCAAGTACAATGGAATATCCACGCTCACCATGAATTTCATCCGATACGATATGCAAGTCAAAGAATTCAATTTCTTCATCTGTGAATCCGTATTGTTCTCTGAGAATTGGCGTTTGTTTACGATAGATTGCTGGAACTTGTGATTCAAGACCAACTACTAACGCTGCTGTTGCCACAACGAAATTCTCTCTTGATGCAACGGAGTAGCACCAGCTTTGCAACCCTCGTGTTGTTGCAAGCATGTTCTTTGGATCCTCTACTCGCTCTTTTGTTGTTCCACATGTTTCAGCGAAACGAATTAGCAAATCTGTGTGGCGATCCCCTGCGATTTCCTCTTCGTACATGTTTTGCAATGTAAAGTCTTTTGCATCCGTGTATTGTTCTGGTGTATTCATATAAATGTTCGCTAAGTAATCCGCAAATGGCCCGACGTAATGATAGTGATTTTCTGCCCATCTAGCAAAGTGCTCTCTTTTCAACTTCCCTGTTGCCCAAGCTACTGTAAACGGTGCTGCTTCACTATGATTTCCTTTAATCGCTTCCTCTAATTGCTTTCTAAATTCCTCACGTGATAATAGTTCTGCCATTTCATATTCCTCCTCTTAGTTATAGCCTCTTTGGTTTATGGTATTTTGTATACCAAATCTAACTCTATTAAAACAAACAATTTCGGGCTTGTCAATCGCTTATTTAAATATTCGGATAATTTTTAGTTGAGCTTGCATAATAGCCCATACTCCTATTTTCTCCATAATTGTACAGACTGACTATGCAATGGGGAATTGCGAGGCCACTGAAAAAGGTTGCTTTTTAGCGGCCTTGGGATTTGCTTCTTTTTCATCTATAATAACCCTTGATAAAGCCCTCTTCAAAAAGTGTGTGTGATGACTTAACAAACTGTGTTTATTGCATCGAAGTTTTTCTGTAAAAGAGAAAGACATTCATCTCAATTTTATAATCCCCTCTTATATAATTGACTGTTTAATAATTTTTTGATGTGACACTGGAAAGGCATGCTTTTCTAATTCGCTTATCTCTACCCATTTTCTTGAAGCTTGTCTTTCTCCTGGTCTACCTGAAACGATTGTTTCATAAACAGAGATATTCCAAATCAGATGCGAAAATATATGTTCTACTTTGTGAATAGGTTCTTGAATTTCAGCATCAATATCATAGTCATTTAATAATTTTCCTTTTAGAACACTTGATTGATTATCGGTAATACTCGTCTCGAAATTTGGAAATTGCCAAAGTCTTGCTAATAACCCAGTCGACGGTCTTCTCTCAATTAATACCTCATCACGATCATTCCGAATAACGACGGCCGCCATTAGTTTTGACGTTTGTTTTTTCTTTTTAGATTTTACAGGCAGTTCCGTTTGGATTCCTTTTTCGTAGGCACGACAATGCTCGCGAACTGGACATAATAAGCAGCCAGGCGAAGTCGGTGTGCAAATAAGTGCTCCGAGCTCCATTAAGCCTTGATTAAATGAAGATGGATCAACTTTTGAAACAAGCTCATAGAGTATTTTCTCAAATATAATTCGTGTCGATGATTTAGCAATATCGTTGTCGATCAATAATATTCGTGATAATACACGCATGACATTGCCATCAACAGCTGGTTCTGGTTTGCCGTAAGCAATACTTAAAATAGCTCCTGCTGTATAGGGACCAACACCTTTTAATGTTGAGATTTTCTCTCGTGTATCTGGTACCTCTCCATTGTATTGGCTGACGACCTCTCTTACAGCGCTTTGTAAATTCCGTACACGCGAATAATACCCAAGACCCTCCCATGCTTTTAAGATACGATCCTCTTCCGCTTCAGCAAGATCCTCAAGTGTTGGGAATTCACGTATGAAGGCCTGGTAATAGGGAATTACTGTCTCTACCCTTGTTTGTTGTAACATCACTTCAGAAACCCAAATACGGTATGGATTCTTTGACTCTCGCCAAGGTAATTCTCGCTGATTTTCATTAAACCAATTTACTAAATCTTGTTGAAAAGTTGTAACTTTAAAATTTTTAAGCTGTTCTTGTTCCACTTGATTATTCACTATTCCTTCCTTTGAAATGCCCAACAATGTATTTTCTCTGCTCCTCCGCTAATAAATGGTACAATTTGACTAAAAACAGGGTGATCTGTAGACCGACGTATTTTTTTTAATACTTGATAATGCGATGATGTAGGTACTTCATACATTTCGACATATAAATAAGGTTGATCTTCAGCTACATACCATTGAATGTTTGCTGCTTCATAATTAGGAAGTGTTTTAATAATTTCTGTCATCGCAACTTCATATTCTTTGATTTTTGTCTCATCAACTTTATATTCCATAAAAATCTGTAAAGGTTTCGTCATTTCTTTGCTTCTCCCCTTTTTAATCATCCATATTTCGGGTATAAATAAACTATATCATCTTTTAAAAGATAGTTCATAAAGGGAAAGCTCTTTCCCTTTATGAACTATCGCAAAGCAGTGAGCGAAACCGTTTTAAGCTTCGAGAGAGGTAGTGTTTTTTTCAATCTGCTAGCGCGGCATGTAAAGCCATTGTACACACATCTAAACTTTTAAGGAGGTATCTCAACACGATGGACACAGGTACACATGTGGTAATGGGTGTTGCACTCGGAGGATTAGCAACCATCGATCCGTCTATAGCAAATGACCCAATACTTCCCACCTCGATCATGATAGCTACAATCATTGGCTCCCAAGCACCTGATTTTGATACCATATTAAAATTACGAAATAATGCCGTATACATACGGAACCATCGTGGAATCACTCATTCCTTGCCAGCAGTCCTTCTGTGGCCAATATTAATTACTTTTGGGATCATTTCATTTACCCCTGAAACAAATTGGCCCACAGTCTTACTTTGGTCTTTTATCGCTGTTTTTTTGCATGTATTTGTTGATATTTTTAATGCGTATGGAACACAGGCACTAAGACCTCTTTCTAATAAATGGATCGCACTCGGTGTTATTAATATTTTTGATCCATTTATCTTTTTTAGCCATCTTGTTGCATTTGCAATATGGGGCCTAGGACTAGTATCACCTGGTCCAACCATTCTTGTTCTGTATTTCGTGTTAATTTGCTATTATATATGGCGTATTACAGAGAAACAACGTGTTGTCAATCATGCAAAAACCTTACACCCAGACGCTACACATGTATTTGTTTCACCCACAATCCGTTGGAACCAATGGCATGTTGTCATTAGAACACCTGAAATTATGTTTGTTACAGAGTCTAGAAATAATGAAATTGAATATTTCGAACAATTTTCATTTGATCCTATTCCAGATATTCCTGTTATTAATGCCGCCAGAAAAGACTCTAACTTGTCTGCCTTTTTATCATTTTCACCCTCTTACAGATGGGAAGTTGAAGATAAAAAAGACGGGATAACCGAGGTTCGCTTTATTGACCTACGCTATCGTAGTAAAGGTCACTATCCCTTTGTAGCTATTGTTGCGCTTAATCAAGATTTAGATATTATAAGTTCTTACACTGGTTGGGTATTTAGCGAAGACACCCTTCAAAAGAAACTAAATATTGTTACGGAGTAATGTGATGTGTGAAAAGGCTGTTTTTAAACCTTTTCACACATCTTTTTTTAATGTTTAAGTTCGTCGTCCTGATTCAAATGCGAGAACTTTTCTTTTGTCGAGGTATACTTGTGTAAAAATGGTCCATATTGTTCTATCCACTTAACAACAATTTTCTCGGTAGCATCTTGACCTTTATATGACCAACCACCTTTAGCTCTAGTTGTTTCAAAATCTTCCCATAAATTTTCTACCCAAGTTCTTGCTTGAGATGCTGTAATATTGGAATTAATTGATAATAACTGATCAGTCAAACGTTTAAAACGATCTTCCATACAGTTTCCTCCTTTGACAATGTTTTCGCCTTATAACTTAAAACTCATGTGCTTATACTACTATTGAACACGTTGGAAGGAGGTCCACTAATGCGAAATAAAGCAAAAGGCTTTCCGAATCATATTAAGTTCGAGGGGAATTCACCAAAAGATATTAGAAATAAAAACGAATCCAAGCGAGCAGATTTAAATATTAACACTCGTCCTCGTGATCGTATGAGAACTTCTGATGGTGATACGAACAATTAATATAAGTAATTAATGAACGTTAATTACACCAACGTTTTCTGGAGGTGCCATACTATGGGTAAGAGGAGTCAGAATTTCCAAGCCGGACAAGAATATAAAAGTCCATTTGATTCACCACGTGCGAACCCAAAGCACTCAGCACACCAAATAGGCGGCGAGACCCAAATGAGTCAAACCGATATTAAAGTTAGGTCTCACCGTAAAGCACAAAGATAATGTAATTAGTATGAAGGAGAAGCTTTTTTTAAGCCTCTCCTTCCCTTTTAAGAATTATTGAAATAGGAACCGCTTCAAGAGTCGTCTGATTATCACGATAACCCCAAGCGAAATAACCATTCATATAGGAAATTTGAAAGCTTGATCCTCCTTCAATTTCATATGTTTTACCAGGCTCGTAATCATCAGGATTAAGCAAATATGCTTTTGCTAATAGTACTCTGCGCTCATAAACTGCAAATTCACTTGACATCCCTAATTGCTCCGCCTTTTTCGCTTTTTCGTTTAAACGGGCAATTTCTGTTCGTAGCTCATACTCTGTCATTTCACTAAACCTTTTTTGTTGGTCCATGTCCTTTACTCCCCCATTTCATCCCCTATATTATAGAGGAAAGAACTTGTTACAACAAATATGATAACACTAGGCCAATTACCCCTGAGAAACCTGCATAATAAAGCATCGGCAACATCGTCATTCGGATGATAGTTCCTTCTTTCCCAACAAGACCAACGACAGAAGCTGCAGCAACTACATTTACTACACAAATCATATTCCCTGCATTAGCACCGAGTACTTGTAGTCCTAAAACAAGCATCGGGCTAAGCCCCGTTTGATCTGCCACATTAATTTGAAATAAAGAAAACATCATATTACTAAATGTTGCACTTCCGGAAATAAATGACCCTAATGCCCCTATAAAAGGAGCAACAAATGGCCAGGCATCCCCTAAATAAGCTGATGCTTGATATGCTAGCTCTACTGGCATACTTTCAAGTCCAGCAAAGTTTACTCCAGAATTAATAAAAATCCGAACCATTGGAACCGCTGTAAATAATGTTATAGACGTCCCAATTAGAGCTTTTCCTGACACTGAAAATGCCATCTTTAGTGAAGCCATTTTCATACGATGCATAAAGAAGGTTAAAACAACAACAAGTAAAAAGATCGTTCCAGGTAAATACAAAGGCTGAAAATTAGCACTAATTTCGGTGCCAAGTATACTTTCCCAACCAATAACCCAGTTTAGCAGCCATTGTTTAATTGGCAAAACATCAAGACGAGTTAATACAAGAATGAATCCAAGTAAGACATACGGAAGCCACGCAAGCCAAAGCGATAAAGTGACAGGCTTTTTGCTTTTGTCTATGGCAATTGTCCCAAACCATTCTTTATTCCAAGTTTCTTCTTTTCCAAAATCCCACGTTTCTTCTGGCAAAAACCAACGTCTTTTTAAAGCAAATAGAACACATAGTAATCCGGATAAACCTCCGATAATTGCTGGAAATTCAGGTCCGATAAATGTTGCTACGATTAACGCTGGAACAGTAAAACTCACTCCAGCAAAAATAGCGAACCTCCACATGACGAGTCCTTCTTTCCATGAGCGGTTTTCACCAAAGAAACGGGTCAGTATAAGAATTAAGATAAGAGGCATAAAGGTTCCAACGATGACATCTATTTGCATAACTTGTGACGCCAAATGGCGCAGAAAATCAGTCATCGTTACATCGGCTAAAAAGCGTGCTGCTACTGGAGCTAATTCAGCTCCTTCTTGTAATCCTTGCTGCACGCCAACAATAACAGGGGTTCCTACGGCCCCAAATGAAACCGGACTACTATCGGCTATTAGTGCTAACACAACAGCAGCAAGAGGTGGAAAACCTAAAGCGACAAGCAGAGGTGCTGCAATGGCAGCTGGGGTTCCAAAGCCAGCTGCCCCTTCAATAAAAGCACCAAATAACCACGCAATAAGAATGACTTGAACACGTCGGTCATTGCTAAGTCCAAGGAAACTATTGCGAATCGTATCAATTGCTCCACTAGCTTGTAATGTATTTAACAAGAAAATCGCCCCGAACACAATATATAAAATAGAAAGACCAATTAATATTCCTTCTACTGATGCTGCTGCCAATTGAACAACCGGTACATTCCAAAAATAGTAAGCAATAATTGCTGTAACGAATAAGCTTATTGGCATCGCTTTCATTGCTGGCATCCTCAAAATGACCAAGAAGACTAATACAGCAATTATTGGTGTTAACGCGATAACTGTCATCATCTATTTTCCTCCTCCTTTTGAGACTGAGATGTTCTTTAGTATTGGAATTCTTTCTTTTTTCTATTATATCACCAAATGCTCAACGTTTCACAAACTTTTCCGAAATAAAAAAAGGAGAACTCACTCTTCCCCTTCGTCTATATAACGATCAATTAATTCCATCGAAAATCCTTTGCGATATAGGTGCTGTTTTACTCTTTGCCAATACTCCCAACCAGTATATTTTTTTTCGAATTTCCTTTTAATTTTTTCTCCTTGAAAACAAATAGCTTCCCACTCTTCTATTTGCTCACTTTGAAAATCGACTAGCTTAAACGCTTCAACGATTACTTCCCGAGAAAATCCTTTTGTTAACAATTGATTTGTAAGCTTATCTCTAAAAGCATTGATCGACAATTTGCTGCTGCGCTTTGTTTGTTGCTTTTCTAACCATTTGACTAATTGGTCAATTTGCTCAAGTTTTGAATAATAGTCTAGTGCGTTATCAATAATTGAATCCTTTACCCCTTTTTGCTTAAGCTCTTGTTTTAACTTCAATGGTCCTTTCATGAGTGTTAACCGTTTTGAGCGAATATAGGCAGAAGCAAACTCTTTATCATTTAATAAATCTTGATTTACTAATTGATCAAGTACTTGATCAATATGCCTTGTTTCTTTTTCTTTTTTCTCTAAATACTGACGCATTTCTAAAATTGACCGGGGACGATACGATAGGTAATTAATAGCTAGGTTATATGCTTTCTTCTGTTCATCTTCATCAATTAATTCAATTAATTTCTCTTCATTTATTTCTAGACCTTTCGTTAATCCGTGTTTTATTAATAAGTCCTCATCGACACTTAGGGCATATTCAGCTCCATGTCCTTTACTTAGAAAGATGTTGTAGCGACTTTTGTTTCGTTTTTGAACCTCAATTTTTGCAATTACTGTCATTTAGGCCACCTCGCTTGTAGCTATTTTTTTGAAAAACATTACATTTAAACGTACACTATCTATATATCCCTTTTTATTACATTCCACATTTATGAGCAAGTTCATATAGAACAAGGAGGCAAAACTATGAATATTGCGATTGCCGGAGGCACCGGATTTCTCGGGACTAAATTAACCACTCACCTAGTTGAACAAGGACATACCATTTTCATTTTAACAAGAGATGCCTCAAACAAACCAGCTAAACCTCACGTTCATTATGTCGAATGGCTCAACGAACATGCTGCTCCAGAAGATAGTCTGGGTAAGCTTGATGCAGTCATTAACCTCGCTGGAGAATCAATTGGCCAAGGAAGATGGACTTCCAAACGAAAAGAAAAAATCCTGCAAAGTCGCATCCACTCAACTCGTTCTGTTATTGCTCTAATAAAAAAATTACCTAACAAACCTGACGTATTAGTGAATGCCTCAGCCATTGGCTATTATGGCAACTCATTAACCGAAACATTTACCGAACACTCTAAACCAAGTGAGAAAAATTTTCTTTCGCATGTCGTTCAAGAATGGGAAAAAAAAGCTGAACTTGCTAAAGAACAGGGTGTCAGAGTGGTGTGCTGCCGACTTGGAGTTGTATTGGATAAGGAGGAAGGTGCACTTAACCATATGGTACTTCCCTATCGTCTTTTCATTGGTGGGCGACTTGGGTCAGGGAAACAGTGGATAAGTTGGGTTCATGTTGATGATGCGATTCGTTTGTTTGAATTTGCAATGCTTCAATCAAGCATTGAAGGCGCTTTTAATATTACAGCACCTATTCCCCTAACAATGAATGAATTCGGAAAAATTATCTCAACTGTTTTAAAAAAACCTCATTATCTTCCCACTCCTGCATTCGTAATAAAAATCTTGCTAGGAGATATGAGTACCCTTGTCCTTGATGGTCAAAAAGTATTGCCAAATAAAGCTATATCACTAAACTATCGGTACGTATTTCCTACATTAAATGAAGCTTTAGAAGGTACATTCAAATTGTAATGGTAATATGATCAATTTGGCAGATTTTTTCACGAAAAATTAATAAAAAACAGGTATCTTTTTCTGAAAAAAACATTTAATATATAAATGGATTCAAGAGTAAACGAACGTATTTCACTCAAATTATACTGTTCACCTAAGATAAACACGCTAGAATCCCCTATACTGCTTTATAGACAATTATATGAGCATTGGGAAGGCAATTGGTGCGCCACCAGCGATGCTGGTTCTAGTGGGTTCGATTCCCACCCCGAATTTGATATGAACGACTATTAAATTCGAGGGTGGAGCGACATCTCCCCCTCAATAAAAGGAGGGCTTTTTGTGATTTTAAAAAAACGAGACGTCGCTGATTGTCATGCTTTGTTCGAATTGTTGGTGGACCCGGCCGTGTTTCCATTTGTTCGTCAGAAGGCATATTCATATGATGAGTTTGTATTCTTAACAAAACAGACAATAGAAGCTGAAGAGCGCGGCGAACTCATCTCCCGCACAATTGTCGATGAGTGGGGTGCACCGATTGGGACGATTAATTTGTTTGACATTTCGAATCAAAGTGGTTTCTTAGGAACGTGGATAGGAAAGCCTTACTTTGGCAAGGGCTATAATAAGACAGCAAAGGACGCTTTTTTTGAAGAACTATTTTTCTCTTGTGATATCCAAACGGTATTTATGCGGATACGCAAAGAAAACATACGATCTTACATGGCTGCAAATAAATTACCTTATTGCACTCTTGCAAATGAAATAAGAAGCGATGTCTATAATCAAATCAATGCAGAAAATGATGTATATAATCTGTTTCAAATCGAGAAAGATCAATACCACCTTCATTTAATGAGAACGGCACAAGATGCACTTGAAATAAAAGAAGCGTAAGATGGTTAATATTAATCAATTTTGACTATACTAACTACTAAACTTATAGAAAGTGGTGGTCAGTATGGAAAGTAAGAAGCGCCGTGCTCAAGAAGAACGTAGTACATTGCGAAAGGCTCAAGAAGTCCGTTTCGGATCAGAGTTTCGAGCTGCTGATCGCATAGCAAATAGGAGCAAATCATAAAGATGTGCTGACCTTAAAAGAGAAAGATAGCCTTTTTTAAAGGTTTATCTTTCTCTTTTATTATTAATTTTTAGATTTCTCTAGAGCTTCAACCCCCTATCTAATAAGGGTTTCGAAGTTTAAGATCAATCTGTCTATTTCAATTAGTTAGAATACTTAACCATTTAGAAGCATTTTCAGCAATGATTGCCCCTACATACCTTAATCACAGCTAAGCGTTCCTCATGCTAGTTAATCCCTGTTAAGCTAAGTTGCGTCATGCTCCGACTCCCCTTATGATTATACAAGTAAACAAAATATGGATGTAAGGGGGATACCAACATTAAAAGTCAAATGGCTCCTGCTCCTGTAAAAATAGATTCGGTTAGCTTTAGCAAACCAACTGTTGAAGATGGAGCAGCAATGTGGGAATTAGTAAATGAGTCGACACTCGACCAAAACTCTGCTTACAAATATATTATGATGTGTGAGTTTTTTGCTGAAACATGTGTTGTCGCGAAAGAAGACGATCAAGTTGTTGGATTCGTCACTGCTTTTATTCCTCCAGAGCGACAAGATGTTGTATTTGTTTGGCAAATCGGTGTTCATTCTTCGCAAAGAGGAAAAGGATTGGCTTCAAAACTACTAGATGATCTTGTGCAGCGCGATGGCTGCAAAGAGGTTAAATATGTTGAGGCTACGGTTACTCCATCAAATGAAGCATCTCAAGCGCTATTCCGTCGCTTAGCCCGTAGTTATAATACCGAATGTGAAGTAAGTGAGTGTTTTTCAGAAGACCTCTTCCCTGAAGCAGGTCATGAAGAAGAACTTACTTTCCGAGTAGGTCCGATTAAATAAGGATTAACATAAAAAGGCTAGGTATGATGAACGAACAAAAATACATTACCCAGTATAGGTAATTTAGGAGGAAAAAAGATAATGAGTCAAACAGACATGAAAATTTTTGAAAAGCTTGAATCTGAGGTACGTAGTTATTGCCGTAGTTTTCCTACTGTATTCACAAAGGCAAAAGGCTACAAAATGTGGGATGAAAAAGGAAAAGAATATCTAGATTTTTTCTCTGGTGCAGGTGCACTCAATTACGGGCATAATGATCCGGCAATGAAAGCAAAGTTAGTCGATTATATCTTAAGTGACGGCATCACGCATTCACTTGATATGGCAACAGCACCAAAAGCTGAATTCTTAACAACGTTTAACGAGGTTATATTAAAACCAAGAAATCTAGAATATAAAATTATGTTTCCTGGTCCTACTGGAACAAACACAGTGGAAAGTGCATTGAAATTAGCTCGTAAAGTCACTGGGCGTACAGATATTATTAGTTTTACAAACGGATTTCATGGTATGACAATTGGAGCACTTTCAGTTACTGGTAATGCTTTTAAGCGTAAAGGTGCTGGAATTCCATTACAAAATGTTGTGACAATGCCTTATGATAGCTTTGTTAATGACAACCTCGACACTCTGGAGTATCTCGAGCGTTTCCTAGAGGATGGAGGTAGCGGAGTTGAAATTCCTGCTGCAATGATCCTCGAGACAGTCCAAGGTGAAGGCGGTATTAATGCTGCTAGTTTCGAGTGGTTACAACGCATAGAACAAATTTGTAAGCGTTGGGGCATTTTGCTTATCGTTGATGACGTGCAAGCAGGTGTAGGTCGTACTGGAACGTTCTTTAGTTTTGAAAAAGCTGGAATTAAACCAGATATCGTATGTATGTCTAAATCAATTGGTGGTTACGGCTTGCCACTTGCAATTACACTTATTCGCCCTGATTTAGATATTTGGTCTCCTGGTGAGCACAACGGAACTTTCCGTGGTAACAACCATGCATTTGTTACAGCAACTGCTGCTCTTTCATATTGGAAAGATGAAAGCTTCGAAAAGAACATTCAAGAAAAATCGGAGAAAATCTTTAGCTTCCTAGAAAGAATTGTTACAGACTATCCTGAATTACAAGGTGAAGCTCGTGGTCGTGGTTATATGGTCGGGATTAAGTCTGAAATTGAAGGGTTATCAGGTCAAATTGCTGCAGAAGCGTTTGAACGTGGGCTTATTATCGAAACATCGGGACCAAAAGATGAAGTATTTAAGCTCTTCCCTCCATTAATTATTGATGACGCAGGCTTAGAAAAAGGGTTTGAAATTATTGAAGACAGTGTGAAAGCTGTTCTAGGAGCAAAAGAATTAGTAACATCTTAATAAAAAGAGGATTTCTATACTCCTCTTCTTCATATTTATTGAAATAGATACTCGGAGGTAATAGACATGAAAGTAGTTAAACTAGCAGACGTACTTGGAACAGATCAAGAAGTAGATGGCGGTACTTGGGTCAGCCGTCGCCTTGTATTAAAAAAAGACGGAATGGGTTATTCCGTTCACGATACAATTATTAAAGCAGGTACAGAGACTCATATTTGGTACCAAAACCACCTTGAATCTGTTTATTGTATTGAAGGTGAAGGCGAAGTTGAGACTCTTGCAGATGGTAAGGTATGGCCTATTAAGAAAGATGAAATTTATGTATTAGATAAAAATGACGAACACCTTCTTCGTGCAAGTGAAAAGGGCGATATGCGTATGGTTTGTGTATTTAACCCACCAATTACTGGGAGAGAAGTACATGACGAGAATGGTGTTTACCCTGTTGATGAAGATTAATAGAAACAAAAAACAGCTGGCTAATTATTAAGTCAGCTGTTTTTCATGTTTGTAAAACTTTATTAACGAAAAATATTTTTAAGAAAGTTTATCTACCTTTAAGAAGGATATTGTACTAGTAACAAAGAAGTACTTTAGTAAAAACATTGTAGAAAAAGAGGGAAAATTGTGAGTGACATCATATCTGACCATCAAGTGTTTTTATTAAACCTCTCCTTTATCTTTCTTCTGTTTTTTATTTACCATAAATACATTGAGGGAAAAATTGATAAAGTATCAAATGAATTTTTAATTGGTGTCATTTCAGTGCTTTCCATTATCCTATGTATGACGTTTCCCTTTTCACCGTCTCCCGGTTTCTATTTTGACTTTAGGCAGATCCCTTTTATCATAGGTGTTCTTTATGGTGGACGTAAAGTTGGTTTCTTTCTATTAATTACCTTACTCTTGTACCGAGGAATTCTAGGGATTGATGCTGGTTTTTATTCTTCTATCATTATCTACACAATGATATTTTTTGGTTTGTGTTTTATAACACCTCGTTTTCAAGATGCTGCAAAGTTTAAATCTAAACTACTTATAGCCGTTATAGCAAATGGTTTAAGTGTACTATTATTACTCTATGTTATATTTATTTTTAATGTAAACTTAACAAAAGGAGGCTGGCTCTCTCTTTCCTTATTTTATGGAGTTCAAGTGATTGTCATGTTTTTTTTCATCACATTTATTGAACGTGCTAAAAAAGAAAGTTATGTCCTTAGTGAACTGAAAGAACTTGAAAAGCTAAAAGTCGTTAGTGAAATAGCTGCAAGTATTTCTCACGAAGTTAGAAATCCACTTACTGTAACAAAGGGCTTTCTTCAACTTCTCCAAGATAAGAGTATAGCCGAAGAAAAAAAAGATTTTTATATTCGGCTCTCACTCAATGAGTTGGAACGAGCTGAAGTAATCATATCTGACTATTTAACGTTTGCTAAACCTTCATTAGAAAACGTCGAATTACTGGAGATTAATGAAGAACTAGAATACATTATTAAGGTCGTTACTCCCTATGCGACCATGCGGAACTGTAAGGTTAACTTTCTGAAAATGAGTAATATTTTTATTGCAGGTGAACGTCAAAAGTTCCACCAATGTCTCATTAATATTGCTAAAAATGGGATAGAAGCTATGCCTAAAAACGGGCAACTAACAATTTGTTTAAAGGAATCAGAAAAACATGCGATTATTTCCATTGAAGATACAGGGATCGGGTTAAGCAAGGAGCAAATTCGTAGATTAGGAACACCTTACTATTCAACTAAAACAACAGGTACAGGTCTTGGCACAATGGTTGTTTTTAGTATCGTTAAAGCGATGCGTGGTGAAATACAAGTCAAGAGTGAACAAGGAATTGGAACATGTTTTACCATTACACTTCCTAAAGTAACGATGAACTAAATCTACTTCTGAACGCTATACATATATAACTATTCAACAAAGCGCGCTAGGAACATGTCCTAGCGCGCTTCTAATGATCTACTTCACTTGATGGACTAACGGGCGTCCTTCTAACCCATTACGCAAGTTTTCACTTGCAAGCCTTGCCATGGCCATTCTTGTTTCAATTGCAGCACTTCCGATATGCGGTAACACCGTCACATTTCTCAACTGTAATATACGGTGATTTGAGTGAATAGGTTCTGAATCAAAAACATCCAATCCAGCAGCAAAGATCTCGCCACTATTCAAAGCCTCATATAAAGCATCTTCATCGACATTCGTTCCTCTAGATGTATTGATAAATACTGCTGAATTTTTCATTCTTATAAACTGATCTCTCCCCATCATTTTATAAGTATCTTTTGTTGACGGGGCCAGAAGTACAACATAATCAGACCTCTCAAGCAGTTCATCTAGCTCACAATACTTGGCATCATGTTCTTTCTCAACCTCTTCATTTCTACTTCTATTATGATACAGGACCTCCATTGAGAAACCTTTTGCTCTGCGCGCAACGCCTAAACCAATTCTCCCTAACCCAATGATTCCAATTGTTTTCCTGTTAATTTCTTGACCTGTCAAAAAGAATGGTGCCCAGCTTTTCCACTTATTTTGGCGGATGATATCCATCCCTTCTACCAACCGTCTTCCAGAAGCCATTAATAGTGCAAATGTCAAATCTGCCGTTGCTTCTGTTAATACCCCCGGCGTATGGCCAACTACTATCCCCTTTTTTCTAGCTTCTTCTAAATCAATATTGTCATAGCCGACCGCCATTGTACTAATCACCTTTAAACAATTAGCATGCGCCAGTAAATCTTTATCAATTTGATCTGCCACATTTGTAAAAAGACCATCAGCATCTTGTATTTCTTCAAGTAATCTCTTACGAGGCATAGGTTCGTTTTCGACTTCCCACATGACAACTTCGTACGTTTCTAACAATGACTCAATTGCTTCATTGGGTAGCTTGCAAGTTATAACTATTTTCATAAGTATTACTCCTTGTCATGAACGTTTTCGAGTTAGCTCAATAAGGCTAAAACCATTCTTGTTGAGCTTGATGGGACAATTAATGGCTTCTCTCATTATTCAAGGTATTTTAACAAAAACAAATGCACCCTTGTTGAAATACCTCTTTAGTGAAGATGCAACTGTTGAAATGTTAGATCATCTTTCGTAACTCCAAGTGTCTCTAAAAATTCATACACATCCGTAAAAGACTTCACAGGATACTGCGTTTGACATATGTTTGACGCTTCGCTTATGTTCTCAAGAAATTGTTTATCTTGAGCTAGTTCTTTTTGAAGCTTTAGCAGAAGTTCAAGTATTTCGTTATCTTTCTCAAAGGTGACGTGTCCATTACTCTGATTAAAATAAACAATTAATGGTACCTGAGTAAATGGATGTACAAAATGTGCTTTATAAAGGTTCATCTTTCTCCTCCTTTACATTCGTTCTCTCTGTTACAAGTAAGGATTGCAATAATAAAAGTCATTAATATTATGTAATTCATGCTACAACTATTTCTATTCGACAAATTCCAACGAAAACCTCCTAAGCTCCTGATAAACTAAAGAAAAAACAATCATAATTGGAGAATTCATAGGAATTATGTCACACAATTTTTTTCGGAAATTACCTATCATCATAAAAATTAACAGGCATTTATTATCGCTCCTTTTAATACTCTTAAATGTAACAGCTATTATAAGGAGGGATGCCAAATGTCTACAGAACCTACTCAACCTCTAAAAAATGCCGGACTAGCTGCAGTTCTTAGTGCACTATGGTGTGGACTTGGCCAAATTTACAATGGCCAAATAGGAAAAGGAATCGCCTTTATGATTATTCAATTTATTAACGCACTACTAATGTTCATTTTTATTGGCTTCATAACCTATCCAATCATGTGGATATGGGGAATGGTAGATGCATATCGGCAAGCTGAACAAATGAATATGCAATCTAGAGACGTAGATAATTAACCAAAATGGTCTGGCCACAAAAGAAGCCAGACCATTTCAACTTTATGTTGACAAGTAATTCCGTAAGATAAAAAACGTTTGCTCCCTAATCACTTCTGATTCATTCAACAACTGATGACGCCCATCTTCTATCAATGTGATAGTGCTATTGGGATACAACAAGATTGTTTTTTTTATTCCCAGCGTTCCATTTACGGTTCGGTCGTTCTGACCTTGAATCATTAAAAAAGAAAGATCTTCACGTACCTCCTCACCTTCGTCCTTGAACCACCTACCTAAAGCATGAAGCCAACTTACAGGTAAGACCTTTTCCTGTAGCGGGTCTTCTTTCGTAAAAGAAAGATACGCCTCTTCATTAGAATTTTGTGTAAATACCCTCTTGAACTTTCTTAAAAAAGGTTTTGCTAAAACTAGCCCAATACTAGTCATACGCCATAAATACGGTTGAAATAAGGGAGCAATAAGTGCCATTTTAGAAAACGAACCTTTATTTCTTTTTTCAAATTCCAATCCGATCATCGCACCTGTACTATGGGCTACTAGAAAGGGGCTATTTGTTCTCGGTAAAACGAGTGAATCATAAACAACTTTTAATGTGTCAAGATACTCTTTAAAATAATTAATCGTCACTCGTTCCCCACTAGAAAGTCCATGACCAGGTAGGTCATAGCAAATCACTTCATAGTGCTGTTCAAGTAAGAAACAAATGGTCTTGCTTAATGATCCAGCATGATCGAGGTAGCCATGCAGCAGCAAGACAGTTCCTCTACTTTTTTCAGGCTGAAAATGTTGGGCAAATATGTTATATTCTAATGCTTTGATATAGCCGTACCGGTGTAAAACACCAGAAAAAGGTAACTCATAAAAACTTTTGTATACATTCATATGCTTACTTTCTATACCAAAACGCAGTCGTTCGGCTTGAATCATTTTTACTGCTTGTGTAATCATTCTCTTCTCTCAAGCTCTGTCACACTTTCAACCTGAGATGTCCAAGGAAACATATCTACTGGTTGAATTGACTTCACTTTATAACCTTTTTTACATAAACGATCAACATCTTTTGCTAAGGTGGACGGATTACAAGAAACATACACCATTCGCTTAGGCTTTACTTCAATAATTGTCTGGAGCAACTTGTCATCACATCCTGAGCGAGGCGGGTCTACAATGACAACATCAGGCTTCCACCCTTCTTTCTTCCAGCGTGGGAGCCACGTTTCCGCTTTTCCTACTTCATAGGTAACATGATGATACCCATGATTTTTCGCATTGGCCCTTGCATCGTCTATCGATTCAAGGGTCACATCCATTCCTCTTACTTCGGCTGCGTCACTTGCCAACCACAGTCCAATCGTACCGACGCCGCAATAAGCATCAACAAGCTTTTCTTTTCCCGTTAACTTTGCTGCATCTTTCACAACATTATATAGCTTTACCGTCTGTGCTGGATTTAATTGAAAAAACGCCCGTGCAGATAAACCAAAAGAGAGATCACCGAGCTTTTCTTCTATTACCTCGTCTCCAGCCAAATGAACTGTTTTTTCACCAAAAATGATGGATGTTTTTTGTCCATTAATGTTTTGAACAATTGATGTCACTTCGGGTAGTCGTTTCTGTATTTCCGAAACGATTGCCTCTTTTCTTGGCAATGTTTCTTCTTTTGTGACAAGAACTACTTGAACTTGTCCGGTTGCAAAGCCAACACGTGTTACGATCGTCCTTACGACCCCTTTGTGCTTGCGTTCATTATAGATCGATACATTTAGGTCTGCTAATATTTGTTTAACGACTTGTGTGACTTTATTGGTTGCTTGATGTTGCACCTTACACTCCGAAAGATCGATCAATTTATGAGAGTTCATCGCATATAGGCCAGCAATCACTTCTTCACCTTTTTTAGCTACTTGTAGCTGGCTTTTATTTCGATAATCCCATGGGTCATCCATCCCAATTGTTTCATGAAGCAATCGTTTAGTTACATCAAGCTTTGTATAACGTTCAAAAGCCTGACGAACAATATCTCGTTTCTCACGAAGGGTTGCCTCATATTTCATATGCTGCAATTGACATCCGCCACATTCTGTATAAACTGGACAAGGCGGCTCGATCCGTTCGTTTGACTTTTTCCGAATTTTCATCACTTTTGCTTCTGCAAACCTTGGATTTACCTTAGTTACTTCTGCAACAATTTCTTCATTTGGAAGAGCCCCAGGAACAAAAACAACTTGTTTTTTAAAATACCCTACCCCTTCTCCGTTGATCCCTAAGCGCTTAATCGTAAGCGGAAATTGCTGCCCTATTTGCATACTTACCTTTTTTTCTACTTGTTTTTGTTTCATATCGTTCAACTCCGTCCTTTTATGCGCCCCTATTATAGCATGATCCCACATTTCTTCCTAAACTTACTAGACCGAAAGTTGCTACACATCTGCTAGAATAGACAAAGAGATTTAAAAAGAGGAGAGATTATTTTGTCTATACCTACAGATGTAGCATCATTACAAATTATGGCCCATGTTTACAAACGTGAAGGGTTACAATCAATTTTCAATAAGACTGTGGAAAGTCTTGTAGAACAAGTCCTTTACATTGACTGGGTTGGTATTTATATGTACGAGAATTTAGATCATAGATTGGTAGCAGCCTCTTCCTTTGAAGATGACCTTAAGTGGGAATGCAACGGAGAATTAAAATTCCCTATTACCAATTCAATGGAAGAAGAAATCGGCATGATGGTTGTTCGAAGCCGTCAGCCAATTGCATTTGATGTAACCGATGTAAGTACATTAGAAACAATTGCCGCAGCCATTGGTCAAGAAAGTTATGCAAATTAGGTAAGTGATAAAAGGTCTGACCTTCCATGTATGGGTACCTCCCCATACACGAAAAGTCAGACCTTCTTTTTCATGGAAACGGCAGACTTTCTGTTTGCTTGCTAAACATTAAATCATCGAGGCTTTTGAACTCATAGCCTTGTTTCCTAGCATCATCAATCACACGTGGCAAAGCTTCAGCATTATCACTAGAAACAGAATGAATTAACATGATCGCACCAGGATGAATTCGTTTCATAATTTGATTATAAGCGTAATCGCCACCCTTTTGTTTATCGACTTCCCAATCTTTATAAGCCATCGACCAGAAAACGTTTGTATACCCTAGTTTCTCTGATAGGACTAACGAACGTTCACTAAATTGACCTCTTGGCGGACGAAGATAATTCATTTCTTTCACTCCCGTAATCTCGGTAAAACGTTCTTTTACTTTGTTCAACTCATTCGTTAAGCGTCCGTCCCCTACTTCTGGTAAGCTTGGGTGATGCCAAGAGTGATTCCCAACGATATGTCCTTCTTCTACCATTCGTTCGACCAACTCAGTTGCATTATTTAAGTAATGACCGGTCACAAAAAAAGTAGCAGGAACTTCCTTTTCTTTCAGAATATCGAGAACTTTTGCAGTATAGCCATTTTCATAGCCATTATCAAACGTTAAGTAAAGTTCTTTTTTGGTCGTATCACCAATAAAAAAACCGTTCGATTTCTCTAGTAACTCTAAATAAAGAGGTTCCGTTGTAACGGGTTTGTTTTCTTTTTCGGGTTTGTAACTCCAATTATGAGTCGTATTGCTGTAAGCTGAAGCGAGTGGTGTTACACATCCCATAAGTGCTATGAAAATGAGCGTGGCTACAATCGTTGTTTTCTTTAGCATCATCATCATTCTCCCTCATTTTTTTTGTAGTTTATCACTTATGAAATTCCTTTATGTATGTTTAGTTATTTATCCTATAGTATGTGTGAATTGCAACAATGGAGCTAATGGCTAGCACTTTTTCAGATTCCGGTAAGTCAGCAGTTACATCTACGACATCTACCCCATCAGCGAACATCTCCATCGCTTCCTTAGGAACTCTCCCGGTCGCAAGAAAAGCAACTGTTTGCCCGATGTATCAATGACTTTAAATTCATGCCCTCCCATTCCTCCTTCAACAGATGCGATTTCCATTCCATTTGGATCTTGGATACGTATGTCAAATCGCATGAAGTTACGCCAATTATTATAATAGCGCCCGATTTCTTTCCCTTTTTCGTTATAAAGAACTAATGGGCTTTCCCATTCTCCCGCTTTTGTTATCGTTAGTATCTGTTTTTGATCGACATAAAATGTATAATCAATCGGTAAAAACCCTCGAATACCTAATAGGTGTAACGGCAACTTCCATATTTGCCAATTTTCCTTAACATTCTCTTTCGCATATGCCAACCGTTGCCCTTCTAACGAAAAGAAATGAAATTGTTTGAGCCAATGCAAATCAACTTGAAATAAAATACAACTCGAACTCATCAATTGATTGGTTCTATCAATCGTTACTTTTTTTATTTCTCGCTTTGCTAATTGATTGGTCCACCAAGAAAAGCTATAGAGAATAAGAGTCATTAATGTACAAGACAACAATGCTTGAATTTGTCTTGCTCCTTCTTGAAAGGATTTAAAACCATGAACAAAGTCAATCAGTAACAGAAAATCAAAAGACCAAATCACATAAATGCGATTTGGTCTTTTGAAAATGTTATTTATTGTTTTCTCGCTAAACAGCTCCCGTTAAAATACGACTCTTTTTATTTAAAAACTGGTTCTTTAAACTGTGCTAGCTTTTCAAGTGATGACTGAGCGACATCCGCATGAAGGCTGTTTCCGTGCGAGTCCATAGTGACAATCGCGGCAAACCCTTCAACTTCTAAATGCCACATTGCTTCAGGGATACCAAACTCCATTAAATCAACGCCTTTTACCTTTTTAATACAGTCTGCATAGTATTGTGCTGCCCCACCAATTGCATTGAGGTACACTCCACCATGTTCTTCAAGCGCTTTTAACGTCTTTGGACCCATGCCACCTTTACCAATCACAGCACGAATGCCAAACTTCTTCATAATATCACCTTGATACGGTTCTTCACGAATACTCGTTGTTGGCCCAGCTGCTTTTACATGCCATTCTCCTTGCTCGTCTTTCATCATAACAGGTCCACAATGGTAAATGACTTGACCATTCAAATCAATGGGTGCGTCATGATCCATTAAGTGATGATGAATCGCATCTCTTCCTGTATGCATCATTCCATTAATAATAACTACGTCCCCAACTCGTAACTCACGGATTTGCTCTTCTGTGATCGGCGCTTGTAAGACGACTTCTCGAACTTCACTTTGCTCTTTTGCCGCTACTGCAATTTCCTTATCCGATTTGTTTAAATCAAGTTGTTCACCGTCTTTGTAAAGCCACTTTTGTATTTCCCCTGATTCTTGATCAAGGATGACACCTAAACGACGATACGCCCAGCAATTATAGGCAACTGATACAAAAAAGCTTGCTGGTAATCGGTTCATCGCTCCTACTTTACAGCCAAGCAGTGTTGCTTCACCACCAAAGCCCATTGTTCCAATCCCAAGTTTATTGGCATTTTCTAACACATAATCTTCGAGCTTACGAAGTTCTGCGTTTTCATTCACATCATCCACTTCACGGAATAACTGTTCCTTTGCTAATGAATAGCTAGTTGTCCGGTCTCCACCTATGCCAACTCCGATGAAGCCTGCGCTACAGCCTTGTCCTTGCGCTTGATACACTGAATGCATAATACATTTTCGAATTCCATCTAAATCACGTCCCGCTCGTCCTAAACCTTCTAGTTCGGTAGGCAAACTGTACTGAATATTTTTATTCTCACAGCCCCCACCTTTTAAAATCAGACGTACATCAATCACATCTTTTTCCCACTGTTCAAAGTGAATCACTGGAGTACCTTCACCTAAATTATTCCCAGAATTCTTCCCTGTGAGTGAATCAACTGAATTTGGACGAAGTTTCGTATCAGCTGTTGCTTTTTCAATTGCTCGGTAAATTGCTTTTTTCATTTCAATTTGATTTACACCAACTGGGACTTTGATTTCAAATGTTGGCATCCCAGTATCTTGACAGATCGGTGATACATTCACATCCGCCATACTAACATTTTCTGAAATGGTCGATAGGGATAAGGCAGCTCGTGTCCCTGCATTTTCTTTTTCTTTGGCAGCAGCAATAGCTCGTCGTACATCATTTGGTAGATTTGTAGATGTTTCAACAATTAGTTGATACATACTTTCTTCTAATTTCTTCATTGCATCCATCTCCCTTTTTTACGTACAATCAAAATTTCTTCCACTCCTATTATAATGGCAGTCTAAAAATTCCGAAAGAGCAAAGTGGAAGCGCGTTCAACAAAGGGTAGACTCATTTGCCTTGCCTGTCTATTCCCTCTTGAATGTTATTCTTTTATTGTATGATAAAAATAGCCACTCACGATTAGCAACGGGTTCAGTTTTAGGAGGGAAACCGTAATTTACATGGCTAAATAACATATAAATTATTCATGAAATTTACGACTAATTACCAGTGCAATTAGCATAAGAAAACGTTCGTTCAATAATTGCCGAATTTGCATTCTATATATGGTCAGAACTAAAAACCCGCTCATGAAGTGACCCCAAGAAGTCAGCGGGTTTTTAGCGTTCTACAAACTCATTCAGATGTTTCCATGGACGCCTGGATAGCCGGATTAATTTCCGTGTGAGGATAGTTAATTTGTTCATCAAATTCTACCCAGTCGAGATTTGCCATCATAAGCAAGTAGCGTTTACCACTGGACGGGTCACTGATGATGATATGGTCACGTCCTGCTGTTTCAACGCGCCCGTGGTAAACCATTGCATTCCACTCGTTGTTACCTTGGTAAGTAAAGTAGAATGTACCAATCTTGCCTTTATTGAAGCGCAGAATATTTTCGATAAACGATTCTTCCACCACGCCCATCGGTAGCTGCTGCCCAGTCCCCATCGGAACCACTGGCACATTATACGCGGGTCCAGAAGGCATACCCGCAGGGAAGCCGCTTGGTTGTTGTCCGGTATTGTTCTGCATCATGGGAGCTGGATAAAAACCAGCATTCATTGGATAATAACTAGAATTTCTACAAGTCATGAGAAGGTCATCTCCTTATTATTTTTTCATCTATAAAACTCTGGGCAGTAGCCCGGTACAGCGATGTAGAAGCAATGATTTTTGTGCGCAAATTCGAACTGCGTCATAGGGGATCTTGGCATCGTGGCAGTACATGGATCACGGTATGTTTGCCCCGGACTCGGATTGAAAAACCACAAATTCATTCTGGCTCGAGGATTCCTATGACCTTGCAACAAATTCCTGGCCCTTTGGAGGTCTTCTTCGTTGGGACGCTGTGTATACAATGCTCCATTTAGAACAGGCTCGAAGTGAGGAATTCCAGTTCCCGGTATGGTTTGATAGATGGCATGTCTGATATTGCGCAAATTTTTGAAGTCCGGTTCACAGTCTGCCTCGACCCGATTGGCCACAACTGTTCCTACCATGTCCATCCCTTCAGCTCCCTCACCGATCGCCTCCGCCAGCATGAGCTTTGCTAACTCCTCCACGTCACGTGAAGTATGTTTTATTCGCCTTCCCATTTTCTCACCCCCTTCGCCTTATACAAGTAACTTATTACCTGAAGCTAGTTTTGGTAACTTGCCTATCCGCCCAAACTTGGAAATTGCATCTTCAACGAAAAGAGTCTTGTCCTTTTCCCTAGTTTTTTACTACACAAATATGATTTATTTGAATACTTATTAATCAATGTAAATAAGTATTTATATCTAAAAATGATATGTTTTGATACGTTAGTTTTAGCGAAATTAAAAAGAAAACGATTTCAAAAAGAGATCAGCTTTAAAAATTTGTTATATTCAACGCTAGCTAGCCGTTCATGCAGCATAAAATCATTGCTGCACCACAGAGAATGAAAATGGTTAGGCAGCGGCAATACTGATATTGAGCAGGGTCTTTTTAAGCATTGTCTTTTTTCTATTCTTGAAGAAACTTATTTTCATGGTAGTTGAATAACCTTCACTATCATTTTAAAATAAAATCCCATAAACCTTTGAAATCCTTCAATAAACAGAAGTGAAATAGGAGGCCACTGAAAATAGCGTCTGTATTAACAGGCATTTTAACACTACTTTTAACAAGGGACTAATAGCTATTAGTCCCTTGTTATTTACCTTGCTAATAACGGTGTTTATTCTTGTGTTAAAAACAGGTAAAGGCTGATACAACACATTGAATAAGACCAAATCACATCCGATTTGGTCTTGAAATAATCGTGTTATTTGCTGCTTTCTCTCCCTGAACTGAACCCGTTACACTTTGAGGACGCCTTGTTCCGTTTGCCTTTTAGAGGAAACCTACTTGTGATTGATCATCCATTAACGATTCTAGATGCTGTGTACGATTCGTATAATGAATCAGTGGTTTATTACTATTCTTTGACCATTCAATATGAGTGATACTTGTATTTTGTATTTGAAATGGGCGGTGCAACGTTGGCCACTGATCGCCTGTTAACAAATACATTAATAGAATACTGATAAACCCTCCGTGAGATACAATACCAACATCGTCATTTTCGTGTGCCAACTGCAATTGATCAATTACATATTGACAGCGCTTCGTTAGAGCATCTGTCGTTTCAGTTCCGTTTATTCCAGAGGTTAATATTGAACGTTTCAACGTAGCAGGGAACTGTTCATATATTTCATTTCTGGATAACCCTTGCAATGGACCTAAATGTACTTCTCTTACTTTCTCCCACTTGTGTACAGTAAGACCTTTTGCTTGTCCAATGACCTTAGCCGTATCATACGCCCTCGTTAAATCACTACTATAAAGATAGTTTAGCTCGATATTTTTTAAATAACGAGCGACAGATTCCACTTGTCGTTTGCCTAATTCCGAGAGTGGGTAGTCCTTACAACCTTGAATTTCCCCATTTAAATTCCCTAGTGATTCCCCGTGACGAATCAGATACAAGTTCATGATTTCAACTCCTTATTCTGACCAATCATAACGGAATTGTTTACACTTTGTCTCAATGTCATCTAGCATTGCTAGAAGTCGATCAATTTCTGCCACTCCCGCTTCTTCTGGATCTATATTTTCTAGAACGTTCATCACCATGTCTAGTCTGTTATGCAAATAGTTCATTTGTTCTTTTTTATCATGAATTGCTCCACCCAATTATGTTCGCTCCTTTAGCTAACAAGCATTTTTATGTATAAAGTGTAACAGATTCCAACTACCTTCACAATGAAGTGAACTCTTTTGGAGAAACTAGCCCTTTTGAAACATTGGTTTTTACGTTATGATTAAAAATAGTGACGATAAAAAAGGAGTACGATCTTTGTGATTGACATCTACCCTACAATAACCCCTTCCTATGATCCATGGGAAGCATACGAAGATATAAAAGAGTTTGGAAATTTAAGGCTGACAAACATTGAATTTACAACTACCACTTTATGTAATATGCGGTGTGAGCATTGTGCGGTTGGGTATACATTGCAAACGAAAGACCCAAATCCCCTTCCACTTGATTTGCTTATTAAACGTCTAGATGAGATTCCCAATTTGCGTGCATTTAGTATCACTGGTGGAGAACCGATGCTATCTATGCAATCAGTTGATCAATATGTCGTACCTCTTTTGCAATATGCTCATGAAAGAGGAGTCCGCACTCAAATTAATTCAAATTTAACTCTTGATTTAAAACGATACGAGAAAATCATCCCCTATTTAGATGTTCTTCACATTTCTCATAATTATGGGAGTGTTGAAGATTTTGCTGAGGTTGGGTTTGCCGTAATGGACCGAAAGCCAAGCTTTGCACAACGAGAAAAACTATTTAAACGAATGATTGAAAATGCAAAGATATTAACGAGTCGAGGTGTGATTGTTTCAGCCGAAACAATGATTAACAAGCGAACGCTGCCTAATCTTGAAAAAATTCATAATCAAATTGTTGAAATGGGTTGTCAACGACACGAAGTTCATCCTATGTATCCAAGTGACTTTGCAAGTAAACTAGAGGTTGCTTCACTAGCAGATATTCGCTCTGGTATTCATAGGCTGCTTGATTCACGAAATAAGAGTATTTGGATGTTATTCGGTACTCTTCCTTTTTATCCTTGTAGTGAAAACAAGGAAGACCTTCTCTTACAAAAAAGACTTATGGCAGAGAAAAATGTTACCGTTCGGAACGACCCAGATGGACGGTCGCGCCTGAATGTGAATATCTTTGATGGAAACATCATTGTAACGGACTTTGGTGATACCCCTGCTTTAGGAAATATTCAAGACACATCGTTACAAGACGCTTATCGCACATGGATGGATTCTGACCTTGCGAAGTCATTAAACTGTCATTGTCCTTCGGTAAACTGTCTAGGACCAAATGTGCTTGTAAAGGATGCCTATTATAAAGAGGTAGACTTTCAGAAACGTTATTCAAATATCTAAGGGTGACTTAAAACGTAAGGTCTGAGCCCATGCCGCACTTGACTTGGAAAGATCCAAGATTGTGCTGACTTACCGGGATCAGACCCTATATCCCCTAAACAGCGACTTATTTAGGTTGATTTGCCGCTACAAATGCAAAGGAAAGGTGATCTTGAACTGGGATCCATGCTCCAATTCCTTGTTGCGTTACATTTTTCACTTCTAACTTACGTTTCCCACCTTTAAACGTTAGATATACCTCTCCATATGTTACTTTCCCTTTTTCATTAGCAGCAGGAACATAACTATGCAAATACCCTACTTGCTTAGGTGCGATGTTGTAAGTGTTATTTTTTTTCGTACCTTGACCAATAACGGTTTCAAATGATAATGGTAAATTGGTATGTTCTGTTGCTTTAATCATCATCATCTTTTTAACTGCTTCACTATTTGGGATTTTAGCCGTTAACCCGCCACTCACTTTCTTTTGTTGCTCTTGATGGTAGGTTAATTTTTGTGGGGAGCGTCCACCTCGGTTATCTGTATAATTCGTATTTACTTTTTGAAACTCCCAGTTCACCTCAGTTCCTTCTGATTCATAAGCTAATGGCCACTCGCCTAAATAAATCGAAGCTCTAAAACCTAAAGCTAATTTGGAATCATTAATTGTTGATTCATTTAAAATTCGAATTAAATCCGGGTTTTCTATTTGGACATCTGTTGTCTCTAATAATTCTTCTGCCAAGGCACTTGGTTGTAAATATGGTAAATCTTGAGTTGGATTCGTGTACGTATTTTCTTTTGAAATCTTCACCACAGAATCAGGCACTTTAAACCCTTTATCTTCAACTTTTTTTCCTTCTCCTTCTGCAAATACTTGTACAGATGCTACTAATAAGAACATCGTAATAAGTACTATGATCACTCGTTTCACCAAAATAACCTCCTCATATCAATTAGGGACTTGTTGTCATTAGTTTGATTCATTAAAACAAAAATTATCCATCCCTACCGCAATCATAATTTTTATAACACAATCTCGAAACAAGGATATTAGCTATGATTTTTGTTGCACTTTGATTTAAATGAAAGAAGCAGCTCATAACCCGAGCCGCTTCTTATTGTTATTTATTTTTTAATGTGCCGTTTTCCAATTAAGCTTTTTTCCAACTCGTGGGAAAAACCATTGAATAAGTGGACCAAGTAAAAAAGTGACCAAAATAGTTCCAACGCCAATTGGACCGCCGAAAAGAAAGGCTACAATTAACGCAATTAATTCAGCGATTGTTTTCGCAATCATTATTTTCACACCTAATAAGTCTCTAATGGCAAACATAAAACCATCAATTGGCAAAAGAGCAAATTCAGCTTGCAAATAAATAGATGCTCCAAATGCCAGTATTACAATCCCAAGCAATAAAATCATTAGCTGCAAGAGCAGACCACTAAATAATGTATGTTGAAAAACGACGATTAACCAAAAATCAATAAAATAACCTAGAAGGACAATCGTAAGTAATGATAAAACAATTGGACGTGACCTTGTGATGAGAGCATTTACTATAATTAAGATGATTCCTATAAAGATGACCCAATTTCCAACCGTAAAGGGTGTTTTCATAGCTAACCCCACATTTAAGGCATCCCAAGCCCCCGTACCTAAGTCAGCTAAAATAGTCATTGTTATACCAAACGAAACAATTAGTAATCCTCCTCCGTAACTTAAGGCTCTAATTAATTTAGCTTTCATGTATCATTCCTCAATTCTATTATTTCCATTACGATCCTTTATTTTCTCTGTTGTTTCCCGTTTTTTCGCCGATCTCTTCACTAATTTTCCGCCAATTTCCGAGGAAATAGTACCCCACTGCAATGAGACTACTAATAATAAAGCTTACTCCCATTCCTAATGCAATTCCTCTTTCATCAAACCACATTGAAAAAAGGACAGTTAAAGGATATCTTAAGATCCAAAATGAAATAATATTTAATATTAATATGGGAAACATTGCACCTGCTGCTCTAGCTATGCCATTTAGTACAAAATTAACACCCAAAAAAGGATAGAAAAAAGCAATTGTTTTAACATACATTGTACCAAATTGAATCGTCGCTTCATCTTGAACAAACATTCTAATAAAAAGTTCTGCACCAAAAAAAATAATTGTGCTTATTGTTAAGGAAACTAAAATAATTAGCAGAAGTGCTTGTTTGGCTATTTCATTCACGCGATCCCATAATTTCGCACCAATATTTTGACCTGCCATACTGTTCACTGCTGATCCTAATGTCAGGGCTGGGAGCATAATAAGACTATCTAATCGCTGAGCTGCCCCGAACCCCGCGACCACTCCTTCCCCAAACCCAGTTACAACCGTCATAATAGCTAGAATACCTGCAGAAATTGCCATCATAGACAATCCTGCTGGAAGTCCCATCTTAAATAAAACTATAAAATATCTTCTTTCAGGAAACGTTGGAATTTGAAAGGGGACGTTGGCTCTTTTGATTGAATACCACAACCCATAAGTAAAAGCCGACCCTTGCGAAATGATTGTCGCATAAGCAGCTCCGTCTATTCCAAGCTGAAATACATGAATAAACAACGGATCTAGTACTACATTTAGTAGCACAGCAATAATAATAAAACGAATCGGTGTTTTACTGTCACCTAACGCTCTCAAAACAGTGCCTATGAAATTATAACCAAATAAAAACAAGATCCCTATGAAGTTAATCTGCAAATACGATTGTGCTAACGGCAAGATGTCCTCTGGTGTTCCCATTACCCGTAAAATGGTCCCTGAAAAAAGAAAACCTATTAACCCAAGGAAAACGGCTAATGTCCCTAATACGAAAACAAAAGCATTTAGTGACTCTTTTAAGCCAACTTGATCGTTTGCCCCTCTTCTTTGACTAATAACCGTTAACGTTGCTCCATTTAACCCAATAATAAACGATAATGTCGTAAAAACTACAGTTGCCGAAATTGTAATAGCTCCTAGAGCACTAGGTCCAAGGAGATTTCCCACCCAAAGTGAATCTACAAATTGATACGATGCTTGAAGTAAATTCGTAAGAAAAATAGGCCAAGAGAACATGATCATTTTGCCCATTATTTGCCCTTTGGTAAAATCAATTTGATTCGTTTCTGACATGATGATCTCCTTCTTTTATACAAGGGCTCGTCCACAAGGTAAGAAAAACACCACTTATGCTGAAATAGCGGTGTCCGTTTGTTGATTCGTATGTTTATTTAATAGCACAATTTGATGAATATTTTTGTTGCAATCCACTATGTCACCACAGCAAAAAGGAATAAATTCCAACCAACGATGTAAGCTACTCCAATAAAGAGTAAGATATTCATCCAAAACATTGACTTTCCTGGTATGATTGCCAGTATCACAATAAAATATGAGGTGGCTCCACAAGCTAATACTACGATGAAACAAGCGTTTTACTCATCATCCTTATGTTCAAATGTCTCAGTAATTTGAATCGAGTTCTTAACTGATTGGTAAATAGGACAATTCTTCCTTGTAAGATCCATTATTTTTTCTATCTTTTCATCTGACGCATCAACATGAGATAAAATAAAATGAAGGTGGATATCCGTTACTTCATTTGCTCCTTGTTCATTTCTTTTCACATCTGCTTTGATCCGAATATCTTTATAATCAACTCGCTTTTTATCTAATATTTTTCTTAAAACACCACCGCTACATACAGCAATAGACGATACAAGAAGTTGATATGGTCTAAATCCAAAATCAGCATTACCTGAGACTTCAAGCTGACCAAATTCAAGATCCGCGACAAAACTGTTTTCCTTCATTATAAATTCCATCTACTACACTCCTCCTTTTTTTCACACGTTTACTATTGTACCAGTCTACACATGCAACGTCATGTTCTTTTGCTCTTTTGGCGGTGGTCATTCACAAAAGAAGAAGCTACAATAAAAAAGTCGGCAAAATATAAAGGATTAATTACATGACAGACTTAACACCCAAATCACTCTAGGAATATTCTTTGTGGGATTGCCTTTAGCATTGGAAGTTTGCTTGGTCCTTATTTAGGTGATCTATTTATTCAATTCATCGATTCAATTAGTTTTTTATCATTTTAAGCGGGATGTTATTATCATCTTTTTGTTTGTAACGGTTCATAAATTTCAAACTTATTGTCTAATAGACAATGACAACCGCACAAAGAGGTGACCTTATTTCGGTCACCTCTCCATTAGTCCAATCAGAGCTATGTATGATTTATTTTCTTAAGCTCTTCATTTCTTCTGCTGCTTCTCTTGTCGCTTTGACAATTTCTTCAGAGCTTTCTTTTAAATGTGAGGCTGTCTCTCCGAGGACTTTCACATCATTTGAAATATCTCGTACAACACTAGACACCTCATTAGCAGTATTCTTCACTTGGTCAAATATCTGTTCTCGATTCTCGCGAATAAAATGAATTGCATTACTCGTTTCTTCCCTTGCTTGTTTCAATTCAATTAGAACTCTTGTTCTCCACTCTTTTTTAAGAAAAACAATTGAGAGTAGTAATACTCCAAAAATCCATAACATTTTGAAAGAATTGGTTTGTTTTTTGGGTTCCATTTTATTCCTCCTCTTTTTGTTCTTGCTTATATTTTATCAAGAAAACTAGAGAAAAGGAAAGATAAGGAACAATTTTTCGTGAATGAACAATCATTCATTCCGTGAAATAAAAATAACTTCCCTCTTTCTTCATCGTAACTTCTCCTTGTTCTACTAACAAATCTAAATGTCCAAACGTTTCTGAAAAGGTTAAATCAGGTTGTAACATATGTTTTTTCTTAAATAACTCATAACTAATCTCATTAGCTGACATCTTTTTTTCAGAAATAAGTGCTTTAATAACTTTAGCTCGCTCTAAATGCCCTTGGAGTCTTTGACTTGCTATTTCGTTTACTTCATAAATAGTTTCTCCATGACCCGGATACAATTTAATAATATTTAACGTTTTTAAAAGTTGTAGCGATCGCCGATATTGTAGTAATGTCTTCGGCCTCTCTTCATCTTCCATTGGTGCTTCAAGTAGCGCATTGGAAGAAATCGAAGCTAATAAAACATCTGCTCCTATAGCTGTCTTATCACGTTCACGAACAATCATAATATGGTTTTGAGCATGCCCCGGTACTTCAATGACTTTCCAACCGAAAAGCCCTGGCACATCATCACCATGTTTCACTAAAACCTGAAGGTCCGTTTCTTCTATAAAGCTGATATACGCCTCACTAGTATATTTTACTTTTTCGATCACTTTCATTGGAACACCATGCTCTTTATAAAACAATTCGAAAAACTCTATACACCGCTTTAGAAAAGAGTGATCTTTCGTAAGCCACGGACGTAGATAACGGTGTCCAATGATCGTTGCATGGGTGAATAGACCTGCAAGTCCTACATGATCAGGGTGATGATGTGTCAATATAACTTGCTCAATGTCTTTTAATGAATATCCGAGTTTCTTCAATGAATTTACTAGTACTTCTTCACCTTCTTTTGTTAAAGGCCCTGTATCAACCAATGTTAGTTTCTCTCCACAGATTAAATAGACATGAACTGGTCCAACCTGGAAAGGTGTTGGTATCGTTAATTGATGAATTGTTTCGGCACAAACTTCCACTAAGGTCCCCCTTTCTTCATTTATCACACAAAAAAGAGTGACACTATTTGTTTATCAAACTAAAACAATTTCTTTAAAAAAGGAAATTATTATAGTTTAAAAACAAAACTAGGCACCCTCATCCATGTATTAATTATATGCTTGAGTTAATAAATGATCTGTTTCTAATTTTTCAAAACCGTCGTGACCTGACTTCTTTAATTCATTTAACTCACTGGCTAGCCGGTCTAATTTCTTTTGCATCTCTTCTATCATTTTTTTCTCTGAAACTGTCATGATTTCTCTCTCCCTTTTTCTAGTGTTTAAAAGTGATCGAGCAGTCGCTCACTTTTCACTTACACTTTTACTATCTTTTTTAATGGTAAGAATATTCTAACAATAAGATAAGCAGTTGTAAATAGATTTTATAAATATTTTTTTTCCATTATTTCGTTTATTAACAAGGTTGTGAATAACTATGTTAATAACTATTAAATGACTGTGAATAACTTGGATAAGTTTGTGAATAATTTTATTGATTCGTATCCAAGTCTCTTAATAAGTTAAAATATGTTCCGTTTTCACTTCGAGTCTATGTTTTTTCGATGATTATTAGAACCGAAAAAAAGATTCGACAAATATATACAAAATTATTAAATTCGAAAAATTGTAACAATTCCAAAGGCTACTAACATTAAATCATTGATATACTGTAATTAGGAACAACTAATATAACGTAAGGTGGCGATAAATGTGAGAAGACAATCCACTTCATTTGCAGATCTTGTTTTAGAAAATAAAAAACAACTTTTAAATGATCCAGAAGCATTAGCTAAAATAGAAGAACGAATTGACGAACGTTCTACAAGTGACAAAGAAAAGTATACAAAGGAAACAAAATAAAAGGAGCGAGATTACCAATTAAGGTAACTCGCTCCTTTTTCTTTTACAAATTGGAAATCTTTACGAATAGAACCAACATGATTAACGCACAGTAAAAGTGGTTAGATAACTTGAACTGTGTGAAAGGAAGGAACGTATGGATAATGTTATGCTTGCACGAATGATATTTGGCTCTTCTATTGCTTTTCACATTATCTTCGCAACATTAGGTGTTGGAATTACTTTGATGATCTTATTTGCTGAAATCATGCGAATCATTCGAAAAGATGAAGATTATGGACTTCTCGCCCAACGGTGGACAAAAGGGGTTGCCATTTTGCTTGGTGTTGCGATTCCTTCCGGGACAATTGTCGCAGTAATGCTCAGCTTACTATGGCCTGGTTTTATGGAAATTGTCGGACAAGTCATTGCTTTGCCCTTCCAAGTTGAAATATTTGCCTTCTTTCTAGAGGCCCTTTTTCTTTCTATTTACATCTATGCTGCTGATCGACTCTCACCAGTTATGAGAATTGTTAGTGTATTTTTCGTAGCACTTGGAGCGACCGCTTCTGCTGTTTTAATCACCAATGCACATGCTTGGATGAATACACCGAGAGGCTTTGACCTAGTTAATGGACAAGTAACAAATGTTAATCCTCTCGCTGCTGTTTTTAACCCTAGCTTTTTTGTGACTTCATTGCATGTCGTTGGAAGTGCCTATATGACAGGTGCCTTTATTCTAGCTGCCGTTGCTGCTTATAAACTTTTTCGTGGTGGATTAACAGAAAGAGAGACAATTTATCATAAAAAGGGATTAACACTCTCCCTTGCTATTGCACTTATTATGTCTGTTTATACATTAAACAACGGTCATGATACGGCAATTATGTTGCATGAGCACATCCCCGTGAAACTCGCTGCAGCTGAAGGCTTATTTGAAACTCAAGCCAACGCTCCCCTCGCTATTATGGGGACACCTGACCCCGAAGCTGGAAGAGTCATTGGTGGAATTGAACTACCGGGCATGCTCAGCTGGCTTGCTACAGGATCGACCGATGGCGTAGTAAAAGGATTAAATGACTATCCACGAGATGAGTGGCCACCATTGTTCGTTCATACGTTATTCAATATAATGGTAGGAATCGGCTCCGCTCTCCTTGGATTGGCTGTTCTATTTTGGACCATTTGGTTTGTTAGAAGAAAAAGAGAAAACAGGTACCCTAAATGGCTATTAGCTGGGGTTGTTGCCTCTGGTCCCCTTGCAATGATTGGCATTGAGACAGGATGGATTTTCAGTTGTACCGGCAGACAGCCCTGGACCATCTATGGTGTCCAACGTACTGGTGAAGCCGCCACAAATTCAGGGAATTTAGGAATGTTGTTTGTGCTGTTTATCTCTCTTTACGTCGTATTACTTGTCTTAACGGCACTTGTGATGCATTTCTATTTTAACCGAAATCCTGTTTCAAAAGAGTTACACGCCGTATAAGATTATTCAAAAAGGATGGTTGCTCCCTTTTGAACAGTCTCTTATTGAAACGCTCTATATACGAGGGGGATTATAATGGACGATGTTTATATTGCGATTATCATTTTATGGTCGTTTTTATTTATTTATGCAATAGCAGGATCAATTGATTTTGGTGCTGGTTTTTGGGCGATGTATTACCGAAGAAGACAAGACACAAAAGCTGCTAGTATTGCAAATCGTTATTTATCGCCATCATGGGAAGTTACAAATGTCTTTCTCGTATTACTTGTTGTAGCCTTGGTAAGTTTTTTCCCAGGTGCTGCATCAACACTGGGTACGTTAATGATTGTTCCTTTTTGTCTCGTTCTTTTCCTGCTGACTATTCGCAGTGCCTTTATGGTTTATTCATATTCGGTTCAGAAGTACACAAATATGCTTATCATGATATCGGGTATTACTGGCCTACTTATACCAGCTCTGTTGATTAGTATTTTACCAGCTGCCATTGGAGGGTTTGTTGAAGTCATTGGCGACCGACAATATGTCCTTGTAAACGAGTTGTTTTCTAGTCCAACCTTTTATACACACCTAGGATTTGGCTTAAGCACAGAATTATTTTTATCGTCCTTGCTTTTAAGTGATTATGCAAAAGAAGCAAACTCAGAAGAGACGTATCATGTCTATAGAAAAAATGCGATCATCTTAGGCCCAATTACGTTATCTTTTGCTGTAGGAGCAATTTTGACATTAATTCCTGAAGCATTTTGGATGTTTGAAAATATGGCGAATGAGTGGTTATGGTTTACGTTATCCTTGCTTGCCTTCTCTATTGGCTATAGTGCCCTCTGGTGGCCTGCAAAGAAATTCGGAGTCGGTCGTCCTAGAGTAGCTGTTCTCCTAATAGCGTTGCAATTTGGGTTGGCTAGCTTTGCTTATGGCTCTGCGCATATGCCTTATTTCCTCTATCCAGATGTAACGATCTACGATGCCTTTACAAATGAAGTGATGTTCCGTTCTCTTCTAATTGGATACGGTGTCGGCATGGCCATCTTGATTCCGGTATTTATTTGGTTCTGGCGTCTATTCATGAAAGATAAACGGTACTTACGACAAGAAGGCTCACCTCATTAACTAAGAAAAACCGACGACAGTCGGCTTTTCTGCAATGAGCGAAACCGCGCTTTGCTTTAAGCCTTTTCTGTGTGGTTTTCTCAGAAAAGGCGTGCGGCGTGTGTAGCCATTGCTCTTCTTTTGAGTAAGCTTTCATACTTCCTTGAAGATCAGCAATCTTTACTTCTTTTATAAATTAGACACTATTTGCTTTTTGTTAACTCCAAAAACTCATCAACATCAACTAAAATCATATCGATTGCCTCTTGCCAAAATGTTTTGCTTGTTAAATCAACATTCAGATGCTTCTTAGCTAAATCTTCAACTGTCATGCTCGCTGTATCTTGAAGCAATGCAATATAATCATCTTCAAATGACCGCCCTGTAAAAACAGCTTTCTTATAAATCCCCAAGCTGAATAAAAAGCCAAACGTATAAGGAAAATTATAAAACGGAACTCCCGTAATATGAAAATGAAGCTTTGAAGCCCAGAAAGTTGGTGAATAAGCAGAAAGCTGATTGCCATAAGCTTCTCTTTGCGCTTCTTCCATTAACGCATTTAATTCTTCTGCTGATAACAATTTCTCCTTACGCGCTTCATAAAATCTCGTTTCGAATAAGAAGCGAGCATGTATATTCATAAAAAATGCTAGTGATCTTGAGATTTTGTTTTCCAGAAGTGAAAGTTTAACGTCTTTTGTCGGTGCTTCTATTACTAATGCATCCGCAATAATCGTTTCAGCAAACGTTGATGCCGTTTCAGCTACATTCATTGCATAACGTTGAGCCAATGGATCCATTTCTTTTAAACAATGACCATGATAAGCATGACCAAGTTCATGAGCAAGAGTAGCAACATTAGCCATCGTACCATCATACGTCATAAATATACGCGATTGTTTTGACAATGGAAATGACGTACAAAAACCACCAGGTCTTTTCCCTGCTCGGTCCTCTGCTTCAATCCATCCATCGCGGAGCGCTCCTTCTGTAAATGTTGCAAGCTTTGGACTAAACGTTTTAAAGTGTTTAATAATTAGGTCACAAGCGTCCTCATACGATATGGACGTATCTCCTTCAACAGGTAGAGGTGCATGAACATCATGCATTGCAAGTTTCGTTACACCTAATAAACTAGCCTTTCGCTCCATAAACTCATAAAATCTAGGTTTGTTATCCGTAATAGTGTCCCACATCGCTTGAAGTGTCTCTTCCTTCATACGATTGATTGTAAGTGGCTCTTTTAACACATTGTCCCAACCTCTGGCGCCATATAGGTTAAGTCGAAAACCTGCTAAATGATTGAGAGTTGAAGCAAATAAATCGGACTCTTTCTCCCATGCCTTTTCAGAAGCAGCGGTAGCAAGCTCTCTTACTCCACGGTCTGAACTGTTTAAGCGATTTTGTATTTGTCCAGCTGACAATAATTTCACTACCCCATTTTCCTCAAAAGGGATTTGCATGCGTCCAACTGCTTGATTGTATACATCCCCCCATGCATGGTATCCGTCAATTGCTAATTGTGCAGCCAGTTTCTCTTCTTTAGGTGGCAACTTTTCTTGTGCTTGCACACGACGCTCCTCAAGATTAAACGTCACACCTGTTAATGATGGCCGAGTTACCAATTCATCCCACTGTTCATCCGTTAACACTCCAAGTACATCTTCAATGATGCCCCAAACATTTTGCAGTTTAGTCATCTGTTCTGTAATTTTACCTTGCCAAAGCGTTGCTTCTTTGTCTTTAACATTTTGAGCCGTTAAACAACTAATAAATGCACTTGCTTGTCGTGTACGCTGCATTTGTATTTGAACATTATGTATTGAGCTCTCTAAATGGTCCAGTGTTACTTCTTCTTCAATTGACTGATCCAACTGCTCTATTAAACGATCAGTTTCCTGTACAAATTGTTGAAACTCTTTTGACTTACTCCCTCCTGGAAAAATGGACTCTAAATCCCATACCTCAGGATACTTCATTCTATCACTCCCTCTACACTATTTCGAAACTCGTAGTAATATTCTACCAGAAAATTACTGAAACTTCATTGAAAACTCTAACTATTTGATTGGAAATGAGGAGAAAAGATGCGTATCATTCCTAACTTGATTTATAATAGAACCATAACAATACATAAAGGTGTGGTTGATATGAAACTAGACACTACCGATAAACGTATTCTACAGCTGTTAACAATCAATGGGCGGATGTCATATGTTGATATTGCGAAAGAACTGGGTCTTTCGCGAGTCGCTATTAGAGAGCGGATTAACCAACTAATTGAAGAGGAAGTTATCGAAAAGTTTAGTGTTGTCATTAATTCTGATAAAGTAGGGAAAAAAGTGTCTGCATTTTTTGAGGTAGATTGCGAACCAACGTCCCTTGTTGCTGTAGCAGAAACCCTAGCAGAGAACCCAAAAGTTGCTAGTTGCTATCAAATGACTGGACCTAGCACACTTCACATGCATGTTCTTGTTGAGGATTTTGAACAGCTTGAACACTTTATTAACGAAGAGTTATACGCGTTAAAAGGGATTACGCGTGTAGAAAGCCATATCTTGTTAAGGCGATTTAAAAGTCGAAGTGGAATGAAATTATAATAAAAAATGGAGCTTTCCTTAGAGTAACGGATTCAGTTCAAGGAGAGAACACAACAAATTACACTACTATTTTAAGATCAAATCATGCGATTTGGTCTCTCCTTTTTGTTGTTAAACCAATGTTCTTAGTTTTTCAGGAGTGATTTATATGCAGGAAAAAGGCTGCATTAAATGCGGACATACCGAAGCCAAAACTAAAGAAATTGCTACAACTGGAACGGGACTGTCCAAAATGTTTGATATTCAACACAACAAATTTCTTGTCGTATATTGTACAAATTGTAGTTATTCAGAATTCTATAATAGTCAAACTTGTACTGCATCAAATGTCATTGACTTTTTCTTCGGAGGATAAACATAAACATATCTATTATCATAGCTTTAAACGAATCAAGAGGCAGACTCCAAAAGGAGACTGCCTCTTTCACTTTGTTCCCAAAAATAATAACCACCTTTTGGAAAAAACTCTATTAATTATTAATGTGTTGTAAATATGGTGTTATGTCTAGATCTAAATTCTTAGCCAAACGCTTTCCTAACTCTTCATCTGCACGATAGAAGTTACATATAGCGAGTAACTTCGTTTGTTCTGCAACAGACGAAATATCCGCCGTAATATTTTTCACAAGCGCATCCTGCTCTTCTTTTGAATAACGACGGTACACTTGACCCGCTTGACCAAAGTTGTTTGTCTTATCAATTTCTTGTCTGCCACTAACCCCTTGAACAGACATTTTTGGATCAGCATACGCACCATCTTCTTTTGATGTGTGCTCATAACGGTTCGGTTCGTAGTTAATACGGTCTGTTTGTTGCTTAAATGTCATCGCACCATCACGCTGGTTATTGTGAACTTGTGCGAATGGGCAATTAATCGGAAGCTGTAAGTAATTAGGTCCAACACGATAACGTTGTGTATCAGAATAAGAGAATAGACGACCTTGGAGCAATTTATCTTCAGAAGGTTCAATTCCAGGTACAACAACCCCTGGGTTAAACCCAACCTGTTCCGTTTCAGCAAAAACGTTATCTGGGTTTTTATTAAGTGTCATTGTTCCTACTAATTGATAAGGAATGTCTTCTTCAAACCAATCTTTTGTTGCATCTAACGGGTCAAAGTCAAACTTATCCATATCAGCAGGATCTAAAATCTGCACATAAAAATCCCATTCCGGATAGTCACCATTTTCAATAGCTTCATAGAGATCTTGACTTGCATGATTAAAGTTTTCTGCTTGAATTTTAGCTGCTTCTTCCGCTGATAAGTTCTTGACACCTTTCTTTGGTACCCAACGGAATTTGGCATAAACAGTGTTGCCAAACTCATTAATGAGTTTGAGTGCATGCACACTTGAGCCCCGCATGTGACGGTAATCAGCAGGAATTCCTTCATCAGACAAAAGGTGCATAAGCATGTTTGTTGATTCAGGTCTTAATGACCAGAAATCCCAGTAACGATCAGGATCTTGACGGTTCGTGCGCGGGTCTGGCTTTAAAGAATGAACCAAGTCAGGAAACTTCATTGCATCACGAATAAAGAACACAGGCAAGTTATTCCCAACTAAATCCCAGTTCCCTTCTTCTGTGTAAAACTTCGTAGAGAAACCCCGTGGATCACGTAATGTTTCAGGTGAGTGGGTTCCATGAATTACCGTTGAGAACCGAACAAATACAGGTGTTTCTTTGCCTTCATCTTGAAATAAAGCAGCTTTTGAATAACGCTTCAGGCTATTCTTCACCTTAAACACACCATGTGCACCTGCACCACGAGCATGAACAACTCGTTCAGGAATACGCTCTCTGTCAAAATGAGCTAGCTTTTCAATCAATTGATAGTCTTCGAGAAGTGTAGGTCCATTTTGACCAGCTGTACGAGAATTTTGATTGTCATAAATTGGTGCACCTTGATTGGTAGATAACTTTTTCATTCTTTCCCTCCTCCAATTCCCCTTTTAAATTTCAAGTTTTCGTACAGAAAACTTCTACTATTCTACTTAACTTCTTGACCTAACACGCGGTTAACTCTTTTTCTTAACATATCCATACCACTTCCCCCAGCTTGGAAATGTCTTAGTTTACCTTCAGCATCAAACACATAGTAAGCTGGAACATACTTGTTTTCAAACGCATCTGTTAACTTGTGTTCACTGTCAACAAACGTAGGTTGAATAATATCATGACCTTGAGCCATTGCCTCAATAACAGACATGTCCAAATCGTTCTCTGATCTTGGCATATGAACGGCAATCACGTTTAAATCATCATCATATTCATCACGGAACTCATTAATATCAGGCATTGCCTCTTTACATAGACCACAACTTACAGACCAGAAATGAATCAATGTCGCCTTTCCACTTTGTAACAATTCATCCTTTGTTACTTCTCCATTCAACCAAGCAGTTGCTCCTGTTAATTCTGGCATTTCTTCACGTAGTTTCATAACTTCCACTCCTTGACATGTATATTCTTTTAAACAAAATCTATTAATCTAAATCGATTATTTTTATTTTTTTATCGTCTTACAGGGTTGATTGTCCAGGTTTCCAATTCGCCGGACACAAGCCTCCAGTTTGAAGAGCTTGTAATACTCGTAGTGTCTCATCTACATCGCGTCCAATATTGTTGTGATTTACTACAGAGTACATTAATTCACCTTCTGGACTTATAATGAAGAGACCGCGTAGAGCTACTCCCTCTTCCTCAATTAACACCCCATAATCGCTGGAGACGGCGTGATTTGTGTCTGCAGCTAAAGGATACTTCAGCTCTCCGAGACCATTTTCTTCACGAGACGTATTAATCCAAGCTTTATGTGTGTGTATTGTATCAGTTGAAACACCAATGACCTCTGCATCTAAATCTTCAAACTCATCGTAACGGTCACTCATAGATGTAATTTCTGTTGGACAAACGAATGTGAAATCCATTGGATAAAAGAAAAGAACGGTCCATTTATCCTGTTTCATATTTTTTTCTAAACTCGCTTTTTCAAAATCTTGATTCGGCATTACAGCATCCATTTCAAAGCGCGGTGCCTGTTTTGATACCATACGTTTGTCAGTCATCTATAACAACTCCTTATTAATAATAATTATTATTTGATTACGTTTATCATTGTATAAAACCTCGCTAATGATGTCAACTATAAACAATAATAATTTTAAAGAAAGAATAAACATTGTTTGTTAATATATATAAATAAACCTATGGCATCAATGGATCCATAGGTTTATTTATATATTTATATTTCTTTATTACCTTCTCATCTTTACCCCATTATTGAAAAAGTATCATTAATCAAACGTTTGTTTAACGGAGTAATTTCCGCAAGATCGTCATCGTTTTTTTGTCTTGTTTATACCGAACAGGAACATCAAATAGAGTTGATTGAGTTAAAATACTTTTTTTATGTGTGAAAGTGGCAAAACTTTCGTAACCATGATAAGCGCCTGTCCCACTTTCACCTTTTCCACCAAAAGGCAAGTGAGGGGTGGCTAAGTGCATTATCGTATCATTTATACATCCACCACCAAATGGCAAGCCATGGATTAATTGATTCTGGACCTCTTTGTTTTCCGCAAACACATATAAAGCCAATGGATTCGCCCCCTCTCGAATGCGCTCCATCACTTTATCATATTCGGTAAAGCAAAGAACAGGCAAAATAGGACCAAATATCTCCTCATTCATTATCGAAGCATCCCTTTTAACATTTCTTAGTACCGTTGGATAAATGGTTAACTTCTCGTTGTCACTTTTCCCTCCTACTACAACGTCGCCATCATTCATAAAGGAAAGCAAACGATTAAAATGACGTTCGCTAACAATCTTAGGATATTGTAACTGTTCATACTTTTCATCAAATAAGTTCTTAATATGTTTTTTTAAATGGGAGTAAAACGCTTCTTCTACTTCTTTATGAACGAAAACATAATCTGGAGCTACACATGTTTGTCCGGCATTGATAAACTTCCCCCAGACAATTCTTTTTGCAGCCAAATCAAGCTTTGCGTCTTTATTAACTATAGCAGGGCTTTTCCCACCGAGCTCTAATGTATGTGGCGTTAAATTTTTTGAAGCAGCTTCCATTACTTTCTTCCCTACACTGACACTCCCTGTAAAGAAAATATAATCAAAGCGTTGAGCAAGTAGCGCTTGACTTACTTCCACAGCGCCTTCGGCAACAGCGATATATTCATCAGTAAAATACTCTTTTACTAAATTTGACATGACACTTGATGTAGCTGGTGTTAATTCCGAAGGTTTCAAAACTGCACAATTCCCTCCAGCAATTGCCCCAACTAAAGGCGCAAACGCTAACTGCAATGGATAATTCCAAGGGGCTATAATAAGCGTTACACCATGTGGCTCGTGGTGAATATGCCCTTTTGAACCAACATGCGACAAGGCTGTCTTTACCTTTTCTCGTTTAGCCCATTTTGGTAAATGTTTTTTCATATGGCTAATTTCTTGATAAAGCGGCCCTAACTCTGTAAGAAAAGCTTCTTCCTCGGATTTATTTAAATCCTTTCGAAGCGCTTCTACTATTTCTGTTTCACGTTTCTTTAGCGCCCACTTTAGTAGCGTTAGTTGCTTCATGCGAAAAGAAATATCTCTTGTCGCTCCAGAATAAAAGTAGCTTCGTTGCTTCTGCACTAAACGTTCGTACACTTTTTCCCCCCCTTAACTTGTTACGATAACTAAATCGAAAATGAACGAAAACAAGAAAACAAGTGTACTCAATATTCCATTGCCAATCAATCTACTTGTAAACCGCGGAGAACAAATCTGACAGCAGCAAATCCATTCCTCCCTCCTTACTTTCTTCCATAATCAGCCTTAATTTCTCCCCATTTTTCCGTATGCCACTTTGCAATTTTATTGGGATAATGATTTGTTTGCAGCCATTTTTCAGCACGATCCATTAAAGACCAAATATAAGCCGTATTCTCATTTCTCTCTAATGTCGATTTGGCTTTCTTTTGCTTGACCCATTTTATTGCTGTCATTGAATCAGAATAAATAGTTTTTGAACTTTCCTGCTCTTTTAAATACGCAAGTCCGTGAACAATCGCGAGAAATTCACCCATATTATTTGTTCCAATATGGATTTCATCATGAGCAAACAAGATCTCTCCCGTTTTTGTATCGACTCCTTTGTATTCGACAATGCCTGGATTGCCCCTGCAGCCTACATCAACAGAAATGCTATTCCAATCAACTTCCTCAGTAGTTTCATGCGTTGATGGTTTTGGTTTTGTTTTTGACTTCAACTTATTTGAGCTAGTTCCTCCTGTAAAAGCAGCATCTGCTTCTTCTTTACTCGGGAATGACTTAAATCTTGCCCCTGTATATCCTTTCACTTGCGCCTCACACTCTAACCAAGTTGAATAAATTCCCGGCTTTCTTCCTTTCCAAACGACATAATACTTCTTTTTCGCCACAATGACACCTACTCTTGTATAAGATTTTAATCTAAAGAAATAGTAACAGTGAAACCATTTTTAAACAATCAAAAGGAGGACATCCAATGAATAAACGTAACAGACAAAAAGGCAAAGCACTGACTAATAATCAAACACCGAAAGAATCCTTATTTAACGAAGAAGTGGCAAGTGAAATGATTGATAACGGTACAAATAAATCAAATCATAAAAAGAAAAAATAATTTTTCTTTGATTTGAATATTTCCTACTATTTCATCCGATAATGGTGTTAAAAAGAGGTGTTATCCGGCGTGAATGTGACTATTAACCGAAAGCGTTCAGTTAAGGAGCCAGGTGACCTGATTAGCACAAAAAAAGACAAGCTCTATGCCATTATCGAAGACAGTGGTGAAAAATACCCCTACCACCTGCTTTGCCTTGAAACATTCAAAATTATTCAAAGCTATGACTCAGTACCAACCAACCAAGAAATTGAAGAAGACATCGGTGATAAACTTAACGGTATCTACCAACACACAGACTCACATATAACACTAAATTAGCAAACTCAGGCCCAGCCAAAAAGAAAGTATGCTTCTTACTATCATTTGGCAACGGTCTGAGTTTTCCTTCGTATTTAGTCAAATGCCTTAATTTTTTTAACCCTTTCCTCTCCATAAAAAAAGAACGATTGATCAAATATCACAATCGAACCCTACTCTTCAATCATTTCAAGTCTACGCCCTCTAATTTTACAAACGAATAACCCCGTTCCCGTAAATCTTGAACTGCTAGCGCAACACCTTCTGCAGTTCCACTACTAGGTTGATTCATATGGAGAAGAGCAATGGAGCCCTTCTCGGACCCCATTAACGCTTGATGAACCTGAGCTGCAGAATAGGTCGCCCCCGCATCTCCCAAGATATCAAAATTAACGACCTCAAGCCCTAGCTCATTAACCAATTCAACAGCTATTTCATCGTAAAAAGCCGTTCCTGACCTAAAAAGCGTCGGTGCTCGTCCTGTTAACCGCTCAATTGTTTCCTGATTTCCCATTACTTCTCTTTCCACATCTGCAGGACTATTTGTACCTTCAATCCCCCAAGCTATTTGGCCCGATACAGACAAAGGAACGTGGTCTGTGCCGTGATTCTCAATTTGAAAAAGAGGGTCATTCGCTAAATCCAAAAATAGAGCTTCATGTTCTAGAATCCATCGTTCATTTACAAACAGGGTAGCTGGAACTTCTTCTTCTCTTAAAAATTCAATAAGCTTTTTATCATACCCATTTCCATAAGGTCCACCACACGCATCAAACGTTAAGGCAATTACCTTATCATCCGTGTCCATTCGGGTTTTCACACCATGAACCGCTTCTCCCCACTGTACAGGCTCACGATCACTATATTGAAACAAATCAATTTCAATTAATTCCTCTTCTTGTTCATTTGTATTCACTTCACTTTTCATTGGTATCTTGTTATCTTCTACAATGTCTTCTTTCGAAACTTCCTCTGTCTCTTCCGTTTGGTTACACGCAACCAATCCGAACAGTAGAACCAAACCTATCAACCATCTCATTTAGATCCCTTCCTTTTAAAAGCAATCATCTCTATGTACAACAAACCCCCTAAGAATTATACCTTAGGGGGCTGATTTTTTTACTCATTCTTGGACGATTCTTTTTCATGCTTTTCTGACTCTTCATACCAGTCATCTAATACTTTCGCATCAAGTACTCTACCTTCCACAAATGAAGACTGCTTATCTAGGAATAATTGTTTCCAGTTAACTTCCATATCCTCAGCAATCTTTACTACCGTTAACAACTCCTGCCACGCAACATAACGTTTGTACCAGAAAAATTGAGGTTGCTCTGTCATGTATGGGTAAAGATCGTCAAATTCAGTATGCTTACAATCTACAGTTCTTTCAAATTGGCGCTTCGCTTCCGACACTCGCTTTTCAAAATACTCATTCACATTTACATCCATTTGCAATCCCTCCCTGAAAATCCTACCCTATATATCTAAGACAAAAACAAGACAACACCTAGTAGTTATTATAGTCTATGCATCATCACAACGATAAAGAATAGCTATCTCACCATATACTAATAATAACACGAGATATGCACATTCTAAATGATAAATATTTAGAAAATTATAGAGAATGTACCAAAAGGGTGGTTTTCCCTTTTGGTACATTCTCTAAGCAATGAGTGGAGCCGTTGCTTTCTTTTTAGCCCATTATGAGTGGTCTTCTCATAGTGGGCGTGCATCGTGCGGAGCCATTGCCTTTCCCTTTTTCATTCACACACTTGTACCAAAAGGGTGCTTTTCCCTTTTGGTACATTCTCTAAGCAATGAGTGGAGCCGTTGCCATCTTTTAAGCGTTTAGGAGCGGTTTTCTCCTAAACGCGCGCAACGAGTGGAGCCATTCCCGCTCTTCGCTGAGAAAAGGGCCGAACTGCCCTTTTGTTCTAACTCATAGCAATGAGCCGATGCTTTCTTTTTAGCCCACTATGAGTAGTCTTCTCATAGTGGGCGTGCATCGTGCGGAGCCATTGCCTTTCCCTTTTTCATTCACACACCTGTACCAAAAGGTCGACTGTTTCCTTTAAGCACGATCTCTCTCTTTTTAACGCTCCAATGACTCAAGCTCTTCTTGTAACAAAACCGGCAAATAATTCACATCTCCTGCATCGGCTGGATAAGAGAAGCCTAGCTCCTTATCCTCAACCACTTCTAGTATTTCTTGAATAACCTCATCCATTCCTTGAACATAGAAGCGGTGTAGGAACTCATAACTAACTGGTTCCTTAGGGAGAACCTCTTTTTCACAAACAGATACATCAACGTAATTAGTATACGTTCGACATGGAATTGGGCGCACTTCATATGCCATACATTTGCTTGTTTCAAGATTAAGAAAAACACACGGAAGAGCTAGCTCTTTATATTTTCTTTTAAACTCTTGATCTTTTCGAAAATCTAGCATTTTTATATCATTTAAAATAGACGAATGTTCGTGTAAGTACGATCTAATCTGTTGTAACACTACCTGTTTTCTCTCTTTTTGTTGTTGTGCAATATACATAAGCATCAATTTCACTTCTAAGCGAGTAACAATGATCGGAAAATAACAGCAATGGGCACAGCCAACTTGACAAGTCGGTGTTACGTTGATTTCTTTTTCAATAGTTTCAATTTCCCTATTTACTTGCGCTAACAATTTCTCAAGTGATTCCGTTAAAACCGAGGTAACGTGCTTGCCCTCACTTTCGTCCAATATATCATCAACTGTATTAAAAAAAGGTTGCTCATAATCATAAATCCGCTTATTGATTTGTTCTACTTTTCTTTTTATATCATCATAAGTTAATTGTTGCTTCACATCATACACTCCTTACTCTTTCCCCCTTCCATATTAGTGTATATCTTTACAAAAATCGACTGTTTTCTCGATGTGGCAACTATTGTCTAATATATTACGAATAATTATCATTGACGTCTGTTTTTTTTATCGATATGATAAAAGTGGAAATTAGTGTAGTTTCGACAAAATTCTAGCTATTGAAAGGAGGAAACCATGTTATCCGTAAAAAAAGTACTTAATAATAATGTCTTAGTCGCAGAGCATCCAGATTATGAAGAAGTGGTCTTAATCGGGAAAGGACTCGGTTTTGGAAAAAAGGCCGGGGAATTAGTTGCCGGAGAGCAAGCTGAAAAGTTCTTTGTATTAAAAGAAGCCAAAGAACAAGAACAATACAAACAATTATTGGATTACGTAGATGAACATTTCATCGGCTTAATGAACGATATAATTGAAATGGTAGAAGAGAGATTTTCCGTTCAGCTTCATGAACACATTCATATCGCCTTAACTGACCACCTTTATTATGCGATTAAACGAGTCAAGCAAGGCTTAGATCTCAAAAATCCATTTCTGCCTGAAACCGAACTTGCTTATCCAAAGGAATTTTCTGTAGCCACTGAACTAATTGACTACTTGAGTGATAAATTAGAACTTGAAATTCCTCCTGGAGAAATTGGATTTGTTGCCCTACACATACACAGTGCGCTCACAAGACGTTCGTTAAAAGAAGTGAATCGACATACTCAACTTATAGCTGAATTGGTTCAAGTAATTGAAAAGTCTTTACAACTTCAAATCGATCGAAAGGACGTCAACTACTTACGACTTGTCCGACATCTACATCATGTGATTGAACGAATAAATAAAGGTCAATATTTCGATAATCAAGAAACATTAAAGAATGTCTTGCAAGCAGAATATCCAATATGCTACAATCTTTCTTGGAAATTGATGAAAATTATGCAACAAACATTAAAGAAAACGATTCCAGAGGCTGAAGCTGTATACTTAACATTACATCTTCAAAGACTCTCGAAGTAATAATATTCTTTTCACGTGTTACTGATTATGCAGGCATGAGGGGAAAGGATTAGGTAGTACAAGAATAATTGATAAGAGGATCTCTTATCTTTCTTCTGTGCTAGCTTCCTTGCCACTCATGCCTTTTTTGTTGCATAAAAATCAATTAACATCTTCAAACTAAATATACAAGGAGGAATTATTATGTTTAAAAACTCATTTGGTGTTATGCAACGTGTCGGTAAAGCACTTATGCTTCCTGTTGCCTTATTACCAGCAGCCGGTATTTTGCTTGCGTTTGGTAATGCACTTCAAAATCCCGATTTAATAGCTCGAATCCCTGCTCTTGAAACTGGTTGGGTTGTGATGCTAGCTAGTATTATGGAGAGTTCTGGCGATATCGTATTTGCTAACCTTGCACTTCTCTTTGCCGTTGGGGTTGCCATTGGACTCTCAAACGGGGATGGGGTTGCAGGCCTTGCTGCACTTATTGGATACTTAATTATTAATGTGACAATGAGTGTTACTGGAGGGATCACACCAGAAATGGTTGCAGATGACCCTGGTATCACCAATGTACTAGGTATTCCAACTCTACAAACTGGAGTATTTGGCGGGATCATTGCCGGGTTGTTAGCCGCATTTACGTATAAAAAGTACTTTAATATGGAGTTACCTTCTTACCTTGGGTTTTTCGCTGGAAAGCGCTTTGTCCCAATTGCAACAGCTTTCTTTGCCTTATTTATCGGGATTGTCCTCCATTTCATATGGCCAACGATTCAAATTGGATTGAACAATGTTTCTTACTTAATGGTTGAATCAAACCAAACCATTTCAGCCTTTATCTTTGGGGTGATTGAGCGTGCATTAATTCCATTTGGTCTCCATCATATTTTCTACTCACCATTTTGGTTTGAATTTGGTCAGTATACTAATGCAGCAGGACAAGTTGTCCGTGGTGACCAACAAATCTTTTTTGCACAAATTCGTGATGGCGCTGAGTTAACTGCAGGTACGTTTATGACAGGGAAGTTTCCTTTCATGATGTTTGGACTTCCAGCAGCTGCCCTTGCCATTTATCACTGCGCACGTCCTGAACAAAAGAAATTAGTAGCTGGTATTATGGGTTCTGCTGCTCTTACCTCTTTCTTAACAGGTATTACAGAGCCACTTGAATTTAGTTTCTTATTTGTTGCACCAGTCCTATTTGCAGTTCATGCAGTGTTTGCCGGTCTTTCTTTTATGACAATGCAACTTCTCGATGTCAAAATCGGGATGACGTTCTCAGGCGGTGTTATTGACTTCTTATTATTTGGGGTCCTTCCTAACCGAACTGATTGGTGGCTTGTTATTCCTGTAGGATTAATTATGGCTGTCATTTACTATTTTGGCTTCCGTTTTGCTATTAAAAAGTTCAACTTAATGACTCCAGGTCGTGAAGAAGTGACAGAAGAAAAAGACACACCTTCCAGTTCTAATACTTCTGAATTGCCATATGCTGTGTTAAAAGCTTTAGGCGGAAAGGAAAACTTAACTAATTTAGATGCTTGTATTACTCGTTTACGTGTTAGTGTAAACAATGTAGATAAGGTTGAAAAAGACACGCTGAAGAAGCTTGGCGCTTCTGGTGTGATGACGATGGGGAATAACATTCAAGCGATCTTTGGTCCGCGCTCTGACCAAATTAAATCGCAGATGCAAGACATCATTAGTGGACGTACTCCAACTCCTACTGAAGAGCCAGCTCAAACAAAAACAAATGATGCTGTTTCTGGTGATGTTTCATTCACTTCTCCTTTAGCTGGAAAAGTGATTCCAATAACTGAAGTTCCTGACCAAGTATTTTCAGGAAAAATGATGGGTGATGGCTTTGCCATTGAACCAAGTGAAGGGATCGTAAAATCACCAGTTTCTGGGACGATTATGAACCTCTTCCCGACAAAGCATGCGATCGGAATCTTATCTGACGAAGGAAAAGAAATCCTAATTCACGTTGGTCTTGATACAGTTAATTTAAAAGGGGAAGGCTTTGAAACCTTTATCAAACAAGATGATAAAGTTAAACAAGGACAAGAGCTTCTTCGTTTTAATTTAGATTACATTAAAGAAAATGCTACATCAACGATAACACCCATTGTCTTTACAAACTTAGCTGATGATGAATTCATCCATATTAATAAACAACAACAAGTTCAGTTAAGCGAAGAAAATGTTATCTCCATTAAACAGAAATAACGTTCTTAGTTCACCATTTGAATCAACATGCATCCAGCAAACAAAACGAGGAAGCGAATCTGCTTGCTCGTTTTTGTTTGTATTACGAATGAAAGGACTGATCTTAATGTATGTTGTAGTAAAGGTTGGTACGTCGAGAAATTAAAAGAAAAGGGAATTCGTTATATTGACGGGCGTAAATTCGAACGTTACAAAGCCAATATATCAGCTAATATGTACTATGGAAACAAACAAAAAATCAGTAAAAATACCCACATATTTCCTCCCGATTCCCATAATCGTACAAATACCTGCGGCCTACTTTTAGCATGAGTTAGACACTCCTCCCTCTCATTAACAACAACTTTAGACATAGATACAAAGACCCGATAACTTAATAATTTCTAATACTTTCCTTTTTTCTAGGCAAATCCCTTAGTACTTCCGTATTCCTTTCACATTCTTACATATAAGATGAGAGAAATTCCTCTATGTTATCTTTCTATTCATTGTTAAAATCAAGACTTAGCTAGGAAATGTGTTGAAAAATAGATTTAATAACTAGCACACATTCTAGAATTAGATTTAAAAAAGTTGGTGAAAGCATGTTTGCAAATGCAGAAATAGGAATTGACTTAGGAACAGCCAATATCCTTGTATACAGTAAAGGCAAAGGTATTATTTTAAACGAACCATCCGTTGTAGCACTTAATCTTGATACAAAAGAAGTATTAGCAGTTGGAATCGAAGCAAAGAATATGGTCGGGAAAACACCTGCCAACATCGTTGCAATACGTCCTCTTCGCGATGGTGTCATTGCAGATTTTGATATGACAGCAAGTATGCTAAAAGCAATTATGAAAAAGGCAAGCAAAACCCTTGGCCTATCTCTCCGAAAACCAAATGTCGTGGTCTGCGCGCCTTCAGGTTCAACATCAGTCGAACGTCGTGCTATTTTAGATGCTGTTAGAATCTGTGGTGCCAAAAATGTACACATCATTGAAGAACCTGTTGCCGCTGCAATTGGATCTGGTTTGCCTGTAAATGAACCGATTGCTAACGTTATTGTTGATATCGGTGGGGGAACAACTGAAGTTGCCATTATTTCGTTCGGTGGAGTTGTCACTTGTCATTCGATCAGAGTCGGTGGAGATAAATTTGATGAATCCATAATACAGCACGTTCGAAAAGCTTATAATGTTTTAATTGGTGAACGTACGGCAGAACGTATTAAGATGGAAATTGGATATTCACCGGTTGAACATGAAGCTATGGAAATGGAGATTCGCGGACGCGATCTTGTCGATGGATTACCGAAAACTGTCACCCTACATTCAACAGAAATTCAACAAGCAATTAATGAATCCATGCATCAGCTCCTCGAATCTATCCGAGCTACACTTGAAGACTGTCCACCAGAACTAAGCGGAGATATTGTCGATCAAGGCATCATGTTAACAGGTGGAGGCGCGCTATTTAACGGAATTCAAGAATGGCTCTCAGGCGAGATATCTGTTCCTGTTCATATCGCAGAAAATCCGCTAGAGGCAGTAGCAATAGGAACAGGTCGTTCATTGAAATTTATCGATAAACTTCAAAAAGTTTCAGTATAGACACAGGAAAAGAGCACTCAAAAGAAGGACACAGAACAAGTTTGGTTTCCGAGGCCACTGAAAAAGGTCGATTTTTTTCCTTTTTCAGTGGCCTTTAAGCAATGAGCGCAGCCGTTGCCATTGGTGTGAGAAGTGCCTCACACCTTAAAGCCCGCTATGAGTGGGTTTCTAATCCGCAGGCGCGCAACGTGCGGAGCCATTGCCGGCTTCCTTGATGGACTTTCAGTGGCTTCCTTTTATTCCTTTTCAGTAGCTTCTAGTTTCCCCCTTGTTCTGTAGCCATTTTCTTGTTAAACAAACGTTTATTTAAATAACTACAAATCACCGTATAACTTCGGAACTCTACTTGCAAAAACAGGTACTTCCTTTCGAATGCGAGTAACTTCGTTTAGATTAAGATCAACAGTAAACGTCTCTTCTTCTACCTGAGAAGCCTTTGTTAGCGTCTCTCCCCATGGAGTAACAACCATAGATCGTCCAGCAAACTTAACACCATCATGCGTTCCAACCCTATTACAACTCACAACAAAGACTTGATTCTCAATCGCTCTCGCTTGTTGAAGGATTTCCCAATGTTTCACTCTCGCCAAGGGCCACTCTGCAACGACAAAGACCACCTCTGCTCCTTGTAATGCTAAGGAGCGAACAAGCTCAGGGAAACGCAAATCGTAGCATATAATAACTCCCATCTTTCGTCCATCGAATTCAAATACTTTGACAGCATTATTACCACCTTTTAGATAAAGATGTTCATCTAACATTGGAACAAGATGAATCTTATCATAAGTATAGATAATTTCTCCTTTGCGATTAAGAATATACGAGCGATTAAAAATGCCTCCCGCTTCTTCAACAGCTATGGAGCCAGCTATAATATTCACATGATGCTTACGCGCTAATTCTTTTAGAAACGTTTCAGTTTCCGCTTCATCCTCTCTAATAACTTTTTCAAGAATAGGAAGCGTATAGGCCGTCGTCCACATTTCAGGTAATACAAGAACATCAGGTTGTTGTTCCTTCAAAACTTGGTCCACCCAATCTAGTACTTTTTTACGATTTTCTGCTGGTTTACCTGCGATAATGTCCATTTGATACGTAGCTATCTTCATTTTCTAGTCACCCTCCCATTTTTTCACAAACCATTATTCCTGTTTCGTCCGTTCTTTCCCTTTTTCCGTAACGGCAAATGTCCTTTTCATTGTTTTAATTTTATCAACTTGGCGAAATCGAAGGGCTGACCAATCTTCATCAATAGCGACTTGTCTAACCGGTTCATAGCCTTCTTCACCAAGCATGGCACCGACCTTATCTCTACTACAATCAGAGCCTTTATATTTCTTTGAAGACTTCTTCGGATAGCTTAGCCAGAGTATACCATCTTCTTCAATGACATCAACTGCTTTTCCTGCCATGGTTTTAATCTCTTGATTTGTTGTTCCAAAAATATGAATAAACCGATATATGTCGCTTTTGATTTCAGTATGTACTTCTGCTTCAAATTGAGTGATGACTTCTTCATATTCTTTCGGAGCTCCTAAAATCAAAACTTCGTTCATATTCTCTTTCCACTGTAGTTTTTTAATAACAGGATGCATCGCTATAATCAACCCCTTACGTATTATAGTCTTTTCATTATATCACTTAATAATAATAAGAAAGAAATCGTAGGCTGAGCTCTTTTTAAGAAAGGTTTAGATTATTCGTGCACCTTTCATAATTTCAAATGCAGCAGTAGCTCTAATCACTCTCCCTTCACTATAAACCTTTCCCGTAAGCGCAACCACACTAATATGATATATTCAACCGTAAGTAAAAAAAAGAAGGAGAGACTGATTTTGTCTCTCCTTCTCATTAATAATTATTAAACCGTCTTTTTCTTCCAAATTCCTAATATCGCTGCCGTTACAATAGCACCAACTATAATAGCCAGTAAATACATAAACCAACTACCCGATACAAGTCCAACGACGAAAATTCCACCGTGCGGAGCTGGTAATCCGATACCAAATAATGCTGTCAATCCACCTGCTACGGCTGCACCAGCAACGGCTGCAGGAATAACACGACCAGGATCAGCTGCCGCAAAAGGAATGGCTCCTTCTGTAATAAACGACGCTCCCAAAATATAGTTTGTCTTTCCTGCTTCTTGTTCTTGCTTCGTGAATTTACGCTTAAAGAACGTTGTTGCAAGAGCAATCCCAAGTGGCGGGACCATACCACCAGCCATAACAGCAGCGTGAGGTCCAAAGTTGCCAGCATCAATCATTGCAATACCAAACGTAAATGCTGCTTTATTGATTGGACCACCCATATCAATCGCCATCATTCCACCAAGAATAATCCCTAGTAACATCATATTTGTTGTACCCATTCCGCCTAACCAGCTTTCAAGGCCACTGTTAATTGCACTTAATGGTGTAACAAGTAAAAGCATAATCATACCTGTAATAAAAATATTAAGTACTGGATAAAGAAGAATCGTTGTTATACCAGCTAGCGATTGCGGCATTCCTGCTAATAGCTTTTTCACTAGAAGTGCTACATACCCTCCTAAGAAACCAGCGATTAACCCACCAAGAAATCCCGCCTCGCCATTAAAGGCGATTAAGCCCCCAACCATACCAGCAGCAAAACCCGGACGGTCTGCAATACTCATTGCGATAAAGGCAGCAAGAACAGGAATCATAAGAGCAAAGGCCGTTCCTCCACCAATATCCATTAACATTTGAGCAAATTCATTATTTAAATCAATATCAATTAAAAAGGATAAAGCGATCAGAATCCCGCCACCAACAACAAACGGAAGCATATTCGAAACACCGTTCATTAAGTGTTTGTAGAAACCTCCACCTATTTTGCCTTTTTCTTCTTTATTGCCACTAGCTTCACCAGACCCTTTATAAATAGGTACATTTCCCGACTTTGCTTGTTCCACAAGCTCTTTTGGACGTCTAATTCCATCTGTTACAGGTACATCAATTACTTTTTTGCCTGAAAAACGATCCATCTCTACTTTCGTACTAGCAGCAACAATAATAGCTTTGGCATTATCAATCTCATCTGCAGTTAAACGGTCCTTAATCCCTCCAGAACCATTTGTTTCAACTTTAATTGTAAGACCTTGCTTTTTCGCTTCATCTTTTAATGCATCTGCTGCCATAAATGTATGAGCGATTCCTGTTGGACACCCTGTCACAGCTAAGATATCATAGCCATCTTTAGACGGTGTTTGTTCGGCAGCTTCTTTTTCTAATTGCTCTTGTTCTTTCTTATCAATGGCAGCTAAGATGTCCTCTTCTGACTCTGCTTTTAATAAAGCTTCTCGGAAAGCTTCATCCATTAGGAATGTAGACAAGCGTGAGAGTGTAGCAAGGTGGGCTTCATTTGCTCCTGCAGATGCCGCGATCATAAAGAACAGATGAGTCGGTTGTCCGTCAAGGGCTTCATAATCTAAACCACTTTCTGAACGTCCAAAAGCAATCGCTGGCGTCTTTACTGCTTCACTTTTGGCATGGGGAATAGCAATTCCTTCGCCAAGACCTGTTGTACTTTGTTCTTCCCTTGCCAAAATTGCCTTCTTATAGTCATCCGCATTGTTAAGTCTTCCAGCTTTATCTAAATTTCTTACTAACTCGTCAATTGCTGACGCCTTATCATTCGCACTCATAGTAAGTACGATTGTATCTTTCTTTAATAAATCAGAGATTCTCACACTACTCACCCTTTCCTATTTCACTAATGGTAATTTCCTTCATAAGTGTCTCTACATCTTCTCTTTGAGCAAATCCTTTCGAAAATGCCGTTGCACTCCCTGTCGCGACCGCAAACTTAAATGAATCTTCTAAGTTCATCTTCTCTTTTTTAGCAGCTAAAAAGCCAGCAACAACAGAATCACCTGCACCTACAGAGTTTCTCACAATTCCTTTAGGTGTATTTGCATATAAAATTTGTTCGTTAGTTCCTAAAATTGCTCCATCTCCTGCAAATGAAACGAGAACATATGTAATCCCTTTCTCTATCAGTTTGCGAACGTATGGAACAGCTTCTTTTGGTTCCTTCAATTCTACTGAGAATAACTCTCCTAACTCATGATGATTTGGCTTAATAAAAGTTGGCCTTTTCTCAATAACCTTCTTCATCGGCTCACCACTTGAATCAATGAAAACTTCTGCTTTTCTATCAAGAGCCCCTTGGCATAATGTTTCATAGATATCATCAGGAATCGTCGAAGGTACACTTCCCGCTAGTACAAGGGCATCCCCTTCGTTAAGAACAGATAATTGTTTTTGCAATTGCTCTAAATATTCATTTTTAATGTCTGGTGATACACCATTTATTTCTGACTCAATTTTGCCCTTAACTTTAATATTTATTCGGGTATCTCCATTAACTTGAATAAAATCCGTTTCAATGCCTTCTTTTTCAATAACATCTCTTACATAATCTCCGGTGAATCCGCCTGTGAAACCAAGCGATTTGCTATTGTGCCCGAATCTCTTCAACACTCTTGAGACATTGATTCCTTTTCCACCTGGAGCTTTGTAATCATAAGTTGAACGGTTTAATGCACCTACATTCAGCTCATCAATCTCGACAAAATAATCAAGCGCAGGGTTTAAAGTGACAGTATAAATCATAAGGTAACCACCTCTAAGTTTGTAATTGTACGAAAGTCGTTGTAGTATTCTTCATCCAATTTTGTGCTCGTGATGATAGTGACATCGTAAGCATTGCTAAACTTGCTAAAGGACACTTCTCCGAACTTGGAATGATCAGCTAAAATATAACTTTGGCGTGAACGTGTCACTGCATTTTCTTTGATAAATGCCTCTTCCGGATCAGGTGTCGTACAACCATCCTGTACCGTGAGTCCATTCACCCCAAGAAACGCTTTATCAAATCGAAATGATTCCAGTGTTTGAATGGCACTTCTACCAACAAAGGCTCTTGTTCCATGCTTAACATACCCACCAATAATATGTGTTTCAATATTTAGATCTATTAACAAAGAAATATTCATAAGTCCATTTGTAACAACAACCACTTCCTTCCCTTCTAAAAAAGGAATAATCTCAAGTGTCGTTGTACCTGCATCAAGAAAGATACAATCGCCATCTTCGATTAACGACGCTGCTTTTTCAGCAATCCTCATTTTTTCCCGACTGTTTTTGATCGTTTTTTCTGCTACAGTTGGTTCAGCTAGCTTTTTCTGAAGCAGTGTGGCTCCTCCATGAATACGCTTTAATTTTTTCGCCTTTTCAAGGTCAGTTAAATCTCTTCTAATCGTTGATTCAGAAGCGTTTGTCTCATCGACTAGCTCTTGCATTTTCACTGTCATTCTTTCTTTAAGCAATGAAAGAATTCTCTCGTGACGTTCAATCGTGAGCAAGATTCATCACCCCTCTTTAACTACATACCTAATTATACAATCAACTTCAATCAACTTCAATCATTTTCAACCATTTGTCGAAATAAAAAAGAAAGCGCTAACCACCTTATAGGTTACCGCTTTAGAGAAATTATTATGAATATAACAAAAAACTTTTTTCGACAGTATTCTACTATACTTATTTTTTGTGACTGTTTTCTATTTCTTCAACTAAAAGTGATAATTCTGTCCACCGTTCAATCGTTGTTTCCAGATCCGCTTCTAGCTGTTCCTTTTCTTTCATCCGTTCTTGAATAACACCATAATCGCTACCTGCAGCAATAATTTCTTCTTCAACAGTTTCAATTTTTTGCTCGAGCTCGGTAATCTTGTTTTCAATTTCATTCCATTCTAATTGATCTTTATACGAGAGCTTTTTACGGGGTTCTTTTTTGGACTCTCCTTGCATACGAGAATCTTTTTTTTCTACTTTAGTCTGCTCAAATTCAACCTGCTTTTGCGCTAGATAATCAGTATAATGTCCTTGAAATCTTGATACGATACCTTCCCCTTCAAAAACAAGCAAATGATCAACAACTCGATCAAGAAAATAGCGATCATGAGAAACGGTAATCACAACACCTGGAAATTGATCTAAATAATCTTCAAGAACCGATAATGTTTCGGTATCTAAATCATTTGTTGGCTCATCTAAAAACAATACATTCGGCTCTGTCATTAGCACTTTTAGCAAATAGAGGCGTCTGCGTTCCCCACCTGATAACCGACGAATGTACGTATATTGCATTGATCTTGGAAAGAGAAAACGTTCGAGCATTTGTTCTGCTGTAATAACAGTTCCATCAACGGTATACACAACTTCTGCAATTTCTTTTATATAATCAATCATACGTAACGAGCCGTCTATTTCCTCATCCTCTTGTGTGTAATACCCGATTTTGACCGTTTCACCTGTTGCAATAGTTCCATGATCAGGCTGAATTCGACCAGCTAACATATTTAATAGTGTTGATTTCCCACTTCCATTTGGTCCGACAATACCGAGGCGTTCTCCTTTAACAATTAAATAATCTAGCGATTGTATCAACACCCGTTGATCATAGCTCTTTGTTACGTCAGTCAGTTCAATGACTTGCTTTCCTAAACGCTTTGAACCAATTGCAAAGTCAAATTCTCCTCGTTGTGTCACACCTTCTTCTGCTTTTAACGCTTCGACTCTTCCAATACGTGCTTTTTGCTTCGTCGTTCTCGCTTTAGCTCCGCGTTTAAGCCATGCTAACTCACGTCTTAAAATATTGGCACGCTTTTGATCTCTTTGCACTTCCTGCAACTCACGCTCAGCTTTTTTCTCTAAGAAGAGCTCATAATTGCCTACGTAAGTAAACAACCTTCCTTGATCAAGCTCATACATATTATTCGTAACTCGATTTAAGAAGTAACGATCATGCGTTATTAAAATAATCGACCCTTTATATGTTGATAAGAAACTTTCAAGCCATTCAATTGTTTCATGGTCAAGGTGGTTCGTAGGCTCATCTAACAAAAGCAAGTCTGCTGGTTGAATGAGTGCTTTTGCAATGGCAACACGCTTCTTCTGCCCACCGGAAAGTTGTTTAATAGTCGTTCCAAAATTCGTGATACCAAGTTTTGAGAGTATTGTTTTGGCGATCGTATTTGCTTCCCATGCGTCTAGTTCGTCCATCCGTTGTTGCCATTTTATAAATTGTCGTTGATACTCATCACGTTCGGGTTCTTTCTCAAATAATAAAAGGCTTTGTTCATAAGCACGCATTGCCTTCATTATTATTGTATCGCCAAAATAAATCTGTTCCATTACTGTTAACTCTTCATTTAATTCTGGTTGTTGCGGCAAATATTCAATTTGAAAATCATTGGCATGAATAAGATTGCCTTTATCTGCCGATTCAATTCCTGCAAGAATCTTTAGAAGAGTAGATTTGCCTGTTCCATTAATTCCAATTAGACCAATTCGTTCTTTCTCTCTTATTGTAAATGAGAGGTTATCAAACAATGTCTTATCGCCATAGGTTTTCGTTAATCCTTCTACTTGTAGCATGCTCATATATTTTCCGCCCTTTATTTCTTTACTTATGTATCTATCTTATCGCAACTTAGACTTTGTTGCATCTTCTTACATCAGTTTTCTAAGGTACAGTATCGGTTCAAAAAAAGAGCAACAGTATTGTCGCTCTAATACATCCGGTCTTGATAAAAGTAATTTGGCTTAACTACCTTATTGTCATACCTTTTGTGAAAAATATGAGTGGCAGCAGGAGACATAGGTGGGATAAGCCAGGACCAGTTTCCCGTAATATGTCGCCCTGATCCACTTTCTTGTTCTTCAAACTGCTTGAACTGTTTTGCTGCTGTATGATGATCAACAATACTAACACCAGATTCCTTGAAGGAATGCAGTACAGCAACATTTAACTCCATGAGTGCACGGTCTTTCCATAATGTTGAGTCACGTGTCGTATCAAGCCCCATTACAGCTGCCACTTTCGGCAAGACATGATAACGCTTTTGATCTGCTAAGTCCCGGGCACCAATTTCAGTTCCCATATACCACCCATTAAAAGGAGCTGCCTCGTAGGTTATTCCACCTATTTCAAGCTTCATATCAGAAATAAACGGAACAGCATACCACTTTAATTGAAGGTCCGTAAAATCTTTGAAGTTGGGATGGCTAATCTCAACCTCAAGAATGCACTCTTTTGGAATTGAGAAATACTTTGGATTATTGTTTCCGATTTGAATAACCAATGGCAAAATATCGTAAGGAGTCTTTTCTCCTTGCCAACCAAGCTTTTCACAATAAGTTGTAAAAGCTACCGAATCAGGATCACCAATAATGCCATCTTTTGTTTCATACCCAGCATACCGAATAAGTTGGTGATTCCATATTCGAACGTGCCCTGATTTAAAAACCGTAATCGTCGGAATGATCTTGCCTCCGTTGGTTCCATATTGAAGATGAAAGAAGAGCGCGTTAGCAACTTCCTCTTCGGTTGTCAACATTCGTTCATCTATAACATGCATCGACTGCCAAAATAAGCGTCCAATACAACGATTACTGTTCCTCCATGCCATCCGTGCTCCATGTGCTAATTCTTCATATGTATGTGTATACGTATTCGAACTAGCTATTTCTTCTTTAACTTCAAAAAGTCTTTCTTTGATCGCCTGTTCACCTTTCCCTAATTCGCGATAACAAGTATTAATAAATTTTCGAGTCTCATCTAGCATTTCGGTCCTCCTCGTTACATTACTTCTATTGTTATTATTTTGGGATTATATCCAAATTTCACTCTTATACTTACATCATACGTTACCCAGGTATCAAGAAATTGGTCTAAAAAAAACACGCCCCTTATTTAAGAGACATGTTTAATCTACGAGCAACTTACGAATATCCTCTTCTATTTTCTCCGGAACAACATTTGGTCCATAACGGCAAATAACCTTGCCTTCTTTATCCACTAAAAACTTTGTGAAATTCCACTTTATTTCTGATGATAAAATTCCTTTTTGTTCTTTCTTTAAATACTTATAAAGAGGAGCAGCATTCCTGCCATTTACTCGAACCTTTGCGAATAAAGGAAAAGTAACACCAAAATCAAGCTTACACGCTTCTTCCATTTCATCGTTACTAACCGGCTCTTGTCCCATAAATTGATTACAAGGAAAACCTAGAACAGTAAAGCCATTATCTTTATAATCTTGATATAATTTCTCAAGCCCATTAAATTGGGGAGCGAGACCGCATTTGGTAGCCGTATTAACAATTAATAGCACATTTCCCTTGTAACAATCCAAAGGTATATTTTCACCGTTCGGTCTCAAAACAAAGAATTGATGTACACTCATCGAAACCCCTCCTACTACATATTTACTCATATTAGTACCATTATACAGAGGGGTGTTAACAACAGACGAATGATTTGCTCAAGATTAGTTTTTACCGAGTTCTTCTTGCAAAATCAACAAACCGAAATTTATCAGGACGGTGTCTAGACTCCGTATATTGAAACATCGAAGCATCATCAAAATATACATGGCTCCTTACAACAACAATCGTATCGTAGCCTCTTAAATCCAGAAGCTCGCGATCTTCGTCTGTCGGTGCTTCAACAGTAATTTCCTTTTTAGCAAAGCTGATTGACAATCCAAGAACTTGTTCAATGTATGCATAAATGGACCGCTCACAAATATCGACAGTCAATCCTGGAACAAACGAAGAAAGCAGGAAATCTTTATCTAAGATGATGTTCTCTTTATCAATCTCTCGAACTCGAACAACCTTCCAAATATCCAGTTCTTCCCCTGTCTGAAAATGCTCTTGAATATCTGCAGGCATACCTTGTTCTTCAAGAAACACAACATTGGTTTTTGCCCTTTTCCCCATCTTGTCTGCTAATTCACGAAAGCTAACGAGACCTGAAATCGGAAAATTGATTTTTGTAACGTCTAATACCATGGAACCTTTCCCTTGCATCTTTTGAATGTATCCATGTTCAGACAATAACTTTAACGCTTTTCGTATCGTTTCTCGAGAAGCCATATACGTGTCAGCCAACTCATTTTCTGAAGGAAGAAGCTCATTTGCTCTTAATATTCCATTTTGTATTTTCCCAGCTAAATCATCATATATTAATCGGAATTTATTTATTGTCATCGTTAACCACCTAGATTAGTGTAACATGTTACTTCACATAATACACGAGTGACTCATAAGGGCGAAGCTTCATCGTTATTTCAAGAGCGTTGGAGTCTTCGTAATTTGATAGCAATAATTCACTATTTGAACTTTTAGCAGCCCACTCTTCAGGTAAGGTAAATGTTGCATCACTGCCATAAAAGTTGTTAATGACTAGAACTTTCTCATCCCCATTCGTACGTTCATATACAAAAACTTGAGGATCGTCTTCCAACAAGAGCTTATAATCTCCAACTGTCAGAATGTTGAACTCCTTACGCAGCTGAATTAATTTTTTATAATGATAAAACACTGATGTAGGATCGGCTACCGCTTGTTCTGCGTTAATTTCTTGATAATTGCTTGCAACCGGAATCCACGGAGTTCCTGTTGAAAACCCAGCATTTTCTTTGGCATTCCATTGAACAGGAGTTCTAGAGTTATCACGAGATTTCCGTTTAATAATCTCCATAATTTCCTCTTCTGGAATTCCTTTCCCCTTCATGATTCGGTAATAATTCAGCGTTTCAACGTCACGATAATCATCAATTTTCTCAAAACTAGGATCCGTCATTCCAAACTCTTCACCTTGATAGATGTACGGTGTCCCTTGCATCATATGAATCGTTGTCGCTAACATTTTTGCTGACTCATTATGATAGGTTGTATCGTTCCCATACCTCGTTACTACTCTTGGTTGGTCATGGTTACACCAGAAAAGCGCATTCCATCCTCCGCCTTGATTCATCTCAACTTGCCATTTTGTTAATATTTGCTTCAAAGCTAGAAAATCAAAATCAGCTAATGCCCACTTCTCTCCGTTTGGATAGTCGACTTTCAGATGGTGGAAATTAAAGGTCATACTTAATTCATTGCGGTCTGGATTAGAATACTTAATACAGTGCTCAATAGAAGTTGAGGACATTTCTCCAACCGTCATACTATCATACTTCGATAATACTTCACGATTCATCTCTTGTAAGAATTCATGCACCCGCGGGCCATCTGTATAAAACTTTCGGCCATCTCCTGGTGCAACAGACCCATCATCATTTGGAAACGATTGGTCTTTTGAAATTAGATTAATGACATCTAAACGAAACCCATCAATCCCCTTCTTAAACCAGAAATGCATCATATTATAGACATGCTTTCGTAAGGATTCGTTTTCCCAGTTTAAATCAGCCTGTGTTACATCAAATAAATGTAAATAATACTGCTTTGTCTCTTCATCATACATCCAAGCATTCCCACCAAACTTTGATTGCCAGTTTGTCGGTTCCCCTTCGTCAATAGGCTCCTTCCAAATATAGAAGTCACGGTATTGGTTCTCTTTTGATTTCTTTGACTCTTTGAACCAATTATGCTCAGTTGAAGTATGATTCACAACAAGATCCATGATTAATTTCATTCCACGACTATGCGTTTCCTTTAACAAACGGTCGAAATCCTCCATCGTGCCGTATTCATCATGAATCGAATAATAGTCAGAAATATCATACCCGTTATCCATCTGAGGTGACGCATAAACAGGTGTAAGCCATAGCACATCCACCCCTAGATCTTTTAGATAATCTAACTTTTCAACAATCCCCTGTAAATCACCCACACCATTCCCTGTTGTATCATTAAAACTCTTTGGATAAATTTGATAGACGACTGACTTTCTCCACCATTCCTTCATTCTTCATGCACCTTCCTTTTATCTCTGTAGCAAATATCCCTTTGCTTCATATGGATGTAGCGTAAATTGCTGCTTGATGTTATTTTGTTTTTTCATTTATTACTAGCAAAAAGGCTCAACTCAATTCTGATAGTAAACACAGATGCTTTTTGTAAATGAAGAGTGTCGAGTACAACGTTAACCATCAACTTAAGTAAGAGTCTTCCCACTTTAAATTTGTATATACAAGTTTACTTGTTTCGATTGAAAAAAACAAGGGTGCAACCAACACACAGCTTCCAAATTACTTGGTCACTGAGATTGCTAAATGCACCCTCTCTTTTGTTAAATAAACATTTGTTTAAATATCTTTACGCGTTTTGGCAAATAGGAATGTTAACACAAGCGGTACAACAACAGCAATAACCATTCCGATTGCAAAGATAAGCCATTTCCCCGCTTCAATTGAGAAAATACCAGGCAAGCCACCTACACCAATTGACGGTGCCATGACCGAGTTAAAAGTAATCCACATTGCTGCAATAGCTGAACCAATTACCGCGCAGATAAATGGAAAACGATAACGTAAGTTCACTCCAAACATCGCTGGTTCAGTAATACCAAGGTACGCTGAGACAGCTGATGTAAAGGATAACCCTTTTACCTTTTCATCTTTTAGTATGAAATACATCGCGAGCGCCGCTGACCCTTGTGCAATATTAGAAACAGCCACAATCGGCCATAAGAACGTACCACCAATACTTCCTATTAGCTGAAGGTCAACTGCTAAGAACGTATGGTGCATACCAGTAATTACTAATGGAGCATAGATCGCACCATATAAAAGACCACCTAAAATAGCAAAATTATCAAAAATGCCGACAAATAATGCGGTAATTCCATTTCCGATTGCAAATGTAACTGGACCAATAGCAATAAAAGCAATGAACCCTGTAACAAGCAACGCAATCGGTGCCACAACTAACAACTGAAAACCATCGGGAACACGTTTTTTTAATGTGATTTCAATTTTAGCAAGTACATACGCAGCTACTAAAATTGGCAAGACCTGGCCTTGATAACCTACCTTTGCAACATCCAGTCCAAATAAATTCCAATACGGAATCGTTCCAGCTTCTTGAGCTTCCCCATATGCCCAAGCATTTAGCAAATCTGGGTGAACAAGCATTAACCCTAGAACAATACCTAGCAATTCATTTCCACCAAATCGTTTAACAGCTGACCAACCAATTAAACCTGGCAAAAATACGAAAGCAGTATTAGCAATTAAGTGAATAATATTAGCAAAATCGGCCCACTGTGGAAACATTTCTACAACAGATTGATCTCCGAAAATCCCAGGTGCTGTTAGAATGTTATTAATCCCCATTAATAAACCAGCCGTTACAATTGCAGGCAAAATCGGAATAAAGATATCCGCGAGCATCTTAACGGCTCTTTGTAATGGATTCAGATTCTCTGCAGCAGCTTTCTTTGTCTCTTCTTTCGTAGCCTCAGAAATTTCAGCAAGTGCGATAAACTCTTTGTATACTTTGTCAACCGTCCCTTGCCCGATCACTACTTGAAATTGACCATTTGTTGAAAATGAACCTCGTACAACATCAATGTTTTCTAAAGCTCCTTTATCAACTTTCCCTTCATCTACTAGGGCTAGGCGTAAGCGTGTAACACAATGAGTTGCCGACGCTATGTTTTCCTTACCACCTAAGGCAGCGAGTATTTGTTTCGCTGATTCTCTTAACTCACTCATCTTTATTCCCCTCTCTGTTAACGTTTTCATAACTGTAACAACTTTATATATATATTCAACCTTGTATATACATGCTGATTACGGTTTCATTCTAACTTGTATATACATATTAGTCAACAACTTTCCTCTTTTTTTTGTAGATTTTCCTCCCATGTATGAATTATTCCTTAAAAAGGTAATACCAAACGTAAAAGGAAAGAGGGTGCCTCATTTTCAAAGGTCTTTCCCTTTGGATTGAGACACCCTCTTTAAGAGAGGTAGTTTCATATTATTTTTTTGTTAGGAACAATGTCACCCCTATTTTATTGCATATCGTCACATAATGAAGAAGTGTAAGAAGCACGGCCCCCATATTCATTCCAAGGATAATACCATCCATTTGCATAGTTGGCATGGAACCAAGGAAATACATTGTTACAAATGAAAAAACAGTAGAGTAAAGTGCATGAAGAAATGCATCCTTTACTAATCCAAGCCCGATCAGATACGCTTGCATTGGAATTACAAAAAAATGAAACAAAAAGTATGGAACAAGCAATTGTAAATAGCGAATGGCTGGAGAATTTTCAAAAAAGAGACTCGTTAACGGTTCAGCAAAGAAATAGAAGACTATAACAGCCGGTATTCCATATGATGCTGTTACTAACATGACTTTTCTAAGTAACGAACGTAATTTTTCTATATTTCCTTTTGAATACGCCTCCGAAACAGTTGGTATTAACACAATTAATAGAGAATGAGCAATAAATGCCGGAAAAAAGCCAATCGTAAAAGCAACCCCAGCCATTTTCCCATATTGCACCATCGCAAGTGAATCCACCATCCCTGCCTTCACTAGTGTTTCTTTAATAAAAAATGGCTTTACGGCGAAAGTGGCCGCATGAAATATTCGCAATCCCGTTGTAGGAATTGATACTTCAAGCAAACTTTTTCGCACCTTACTACCAGACAAGGCAGCTCGTGGTCTCTTTTTCAAAACACGCATTTGTACTAAAAAGGCAATAAATAAAAAACTCAGCACAAGGAATTCACTTGCAATCAAAGTTGAAAGAGCAACTAACAAGGCTACTTCTGCTTCAAATGAAGTAGCCATAAAGAGGACTATTAATAGAACTAGCTGTCCGGCTCTTCTTAGAAAATTAGCTAATGCAATTTTCCCCATCCTTTGTGCTCCCATGAAGTATCCTCTTGCAACGGATGATAAAGAAATGATTGGAATCAGCAAAATAAACAACCAGGGCACAAGTGGATGATATCTGTCAAACACTGGAATAAGAGGGAGTAACCATAATGCAATAGCTGAAAAAAACACAGTACTAACGATCGCAAATCGCAAAGCATGCATTAACATACTTCGATGAAAAATTACATCCTTTTCTGCGACAAACTTTGAAATCGATATCGGTAATTCAAGGCTAGCTATAACGACTATAAATAGGATCGTTGGCAAAATTGACATATACAAGCCGAGACCTTCTTCACCGAGTTCTCTAGCTAATATCATATTAATTAGAAACTCAATACACTCACCTATGAATGCTGCAACTATTAACAATAATGCACTTTTCAAAAAGATATTCATCGCTTCTCTCCCTTACTCCTGTCCATAATTTATATGAGACAAGTCCTTAAATTATGGTAAAAGGAAAAAAACTTCTTATCGCAATTTCATGCAAAAAGAAAAGACAGATTGAAATAAGGTTAATGAACGCAGCCTTTGCTTCGTTTTAAGGGTTTCTCAATCCGCAGGCGTGTGTGGAGCCATACTACTTCATCGAGTGTGATTTTTCTTTTAAATATCAAAAAAACCAACCATTATCAGGTTGGTTTTACTCATTATGTAAGATGTTTGAATCAACAGGTAAAACAATTGTCACTTTTGTTCCAACGTTAACTTTACTTTCGTATCTAAGAGTGCCACCCATTTCCGCAATGATGCGGAACGATACCATTGTCCCAAGACCAGTCCCTTTATCCTTTGTCGAATAAAAAAGTGTACCAATATTAGTCAATTGTTCATTAGACATTCCTTTTCCTGTGTCTGTTATCGTTATTTTAACGACAGTTTTATCTTCTTCAAGGTCCACATTCACTTTTCCATTTTTTGGTGTTGCTTCTATCGCATTTTTAATCAAATTAATTAGTACTTGTTTAAATTGATTTTGGTCACTTCGTACAGTTGTTTTATTGGATCCTTCAATTTTCAGTTCTACATTCTCTTTCAAAGCATACGGAGTGAGAATATTAACGATTTCCCTAAGAACTTGGTTCACTTCCATCACTTGAACATTTTTAGAATGAGGCTTAGCAAAATTCAGGTAGTCACTTATTATTTCTTCTGCTCGATTCATCTCACAAAGTGCAATTGAAAAATAATCGTTATTCTTCCCTTTTTCATCCTTTTGCATTAGTTGAAGAAATCCTTTTACAACAGTTAATGGATTGCGCACTTCATGTGCAATTGATGCAGCTAATTCACTTATCGCATTCATTTTAACGGCCCTCTCCATTTCCTCCTGCATTCGCCTTCGTTCTAGCATCTGCTCAAGAAGAAGAGTAGCGAATCCAACAGCCACAATCAAAGTTCCCATTAACACAAAAATGTAAAAAATAACCTGACCAAACTGATACTGAAAATCCCCAAGTAACTGTAAATAAATAGTCAATAACGTTAACTGGATAAAAGTTGGCAAAAAAACCAAACTTATTACAAAACAAACCCTTTTCCACTTTTGATTGACTTGCCGATATCGATTGGCATATAAATTAAAAATAGTAGATGAAACAACCACTACAACATAACCGATAATGATGTGGTCACCACCTAAATAGGTTCGAGTGAGCAAAATAACGCCACAAACAATCCATCCTGCTCTTCTTCCACCATATAAAAAAGCGAGCACCAGCAAGACATAACGCAAATCCCAATATAAACCTTGCTCTTCAAACGCAAACACCATGCATAAAACTGCAGCTATTGCTAGCAAAGTAGTCAAGATCACCTTTGACTGACTTTCCTTTCTATCATTGACAAAAAAACTCATCACCATTAATGGCATTAATACAATTAATACATTTAAAAGGAGTTTTTCAGCAATCATGTAAAGGCTCCCCACCTTTTATACCCACTCTGGGATTCTTTTATTCTTAATAATAGATTACAGCATTATTCGACACTCTCCTCCAAAATCCTGCATATTACCTAATTATTCCTAAAAAAAGGTTGTTCTAAAAGAGAACATTTCTCCTTTAAAACAACAAAAAAAACATTCTTCGGAAAACAAATCTACTATAATTGAAGCTATTATCTTTCTTAAGGGTACCTTGGTAATACCTCATTGATTGAATCAACGACCGCTCCAACGATAAGACTTTCATCCCTAGTTTTAATAAGTGGAGGTGCTAGAGTGAAAACATTATTATATGCTGCTACTGTGACACCATTTTTCCAATCAACACGCCCTTCTCTTTACACTTTGCAATAGCATCATTCCTATACTTCACCTCAATCGGTTCCTTCTACTATCAAAGTTTATTGGATATTTATGTTAAAATGAAAATAGAGATTGTGAAGAAATGTACTTACAAGAACGGGCAGAATACTTTTAGAAGGGTTATTTGGTATTTCATAGAGAATTTATACAGTATTAATTAGAAAATTTCGAAAGGAGAAAACCTCATGTATATTCCTTCGCACTTTAAAATTAAAGATGAAACAATGATTTACAACATTATAAATGAACATAGCTTTGCGACTCTGTTTTCTCAGCACAATGGAGTACCTTTTGCTACTCATTTACCGTTAATTTTGAACAAGGAGAATACATACTTATATGGACATTTTGCTCGTCCAAACCCTCAGTGGAAAGATATCTCGACTCAAACGGTATTAGCGATATTTCATGGTCCTCATTGTTATATCTCTCCATCTTGGTATGAGACGAATAAAGCTGTACCAACATGGAATTATGTAACTGTTCATGTTTATGGAGAAGTCGAACTTTTAGAGGATGAACATGAGTTAACTAACTCTTTACATGATATGGTATTGAAGTATGAAGCTCCTAACAGTTCATACAGATTACAAGAAGTAGATGCTGAGTTTCTTGCTGGTATGAACAAAGGAGTCCAAGGTTTTAAAATAAAAATCCATAAGGTAGAAGGAAAAGCTAAGTTAAGTCAAAACCATTCATTCCAACGACAAGAGCTAGTTCTTAATCAACTAGAACAAATTTCAAATACAGATGAGCAACAGATTTCCTCATTAATGAAGGCAAATCTAAAAAAGTGATTGTTTAATCTTGTTGCACGAACGGGAGCTTGAGTTGAAAAAGCGATTGAAAATAAATGCAAGTAATGATCCAGTTCATAAAACTGATCCCATTTTTATATACAAAAAGCACCGCAATATGCGGTGCAATTTTTAAAAACTTAAAAATATAGCTCCATATCCTAATCCGCCTAATATCACAAATGCAGGATGTACCTTCCATTTTTCAAGAAACAAAAATCCTAATACTAAAAGAATTAACGTATGCCAAACTCCTGCACCTAGATAAGAACTTTCTAAAAAGCGAAACGTCATGACAGCTAATAATATGGCAATCGTTGGTCGTACAAGCGATGTCATTCGTTTTACTTTTGGTGATTCTTTAAATTTATATAAAATTCCTAATAAAACAACCATTAATATCAATGAAGGTGCGACAGTTGCAAAAACACCTATAACTGCTCCGAGCACTCCTCCAACTTCATAACCAATATAGCCAGCCATTTTCGTAGCAATTGGTCCTGGGAGTGCATTTCCTAATGCTAGTACTTCACTAAATTGTTCGACTGTCATCCATTGATAACGCGTGACCACTTCATACTCAACTAACGGAATCGATGCAGGTCCCCCGCCATATCCAACTATTCCTGGGATAAAAAATGCTAGAAACAATTCCCAATAAATCACTTAGACCACCCCCCTTTCCTTTTGCCCCTTATTTTCTTCATTTTTCTTTTTATCAGGCTTTAATAAAGCATAAGAAAGTAAAAGAGCAATCAATAACCCTGGGTGTACATGTACTAGTTCTATTAGTATAAAACTTGCCACTATAAGTCCAATACTTACTATCCATCCGAGACTTTGTTTCGATTTTTTAAAAAAGTCCCATGTTAAGACCGCCATTAAGATCACAACGATCGGCATAACACCTCTTGTCATTCCCGCAACCCAAGGTTGATCTTTAAAAGAGGCCAACGTCGTCAGCAAAATTATCATCAGAAAAATAGTTGGGACAATTGATGACAGCACCGCATTCAACATACCAGGTACACCAGCAACACGATAGCCAATATAGCCAGCCATTTTTGTGTTTATTGGACCTGGCAATGTATTCCCTAATGCTAAAACATCACTGAATTCATCGTCGTTCATCCATTTAAACGTTTTGACTACTTCTTTATGAACAAGAGGAATTGCGGATGGACCTCCACCAAAACCTAACATTCCTGACCGGAAAAATGCGATAAATAACTGTAAATGAGTTTTCATTTTTAAACTCCCCTCAACATAATAATGCTTTTTTAATATCCAAGAGCCAAGCCATCTCCTCTTGGATCAGATCCTCCGAGCTTTATATTGTTAGTATTAATTAATATCGCACCAGCATGCCCCATAATATCCGTAAATTCATCTACCATTTCTACATCATGACCTAACGTTTCAAGTGAACTGACTGTCTGTTTAGGAACACGGGATTCAATTTTTACATTGTTTGAACCAGCGCCCCATGTTCGACCATATAACCATCTAGGCGCTTCAATCGCTGCTTGCACATCAAACTGATAGTCAATAATCCGGGTTACAAGCGTTGCTTGTGTTTGCGGCTGGCCTTCTCCTCCCATCGTTCCATAAACTAGATAAGGTGCATCACCCTTTAATAACATCGCAGGGTTTAACGTGTGAAAAGTTCTTTTATTCGGTTCTAGACAATTAATATGATTTGGATCTAACGAGAAGAAACTTCCTCTATTTTGTAATAGAACACCCGTATTCTTGGGAATAATACCAGAACCAAAATCGTGATACACACTTTGAATAAACGATACTGCATTCCCTTCTTTATCGACTACACCAAACCAAACCGTATCCCCTTTTGGATCTAATTGCTTCTCCATTGCTTTTGACAACTGATGATTAATTTGATCTGCCAGTTCCATTCCATGTGATTTTGAGAGGAGCTCTTCTACTGGTATATGTGAAAAAGCAGGGTCTGTTAGCCATCGGTCCCGATCAGCGAATGCTAATTTCGTAGCTTCAATCAACAAATGATAGTATTCACTTGACCCCTCTTCCATCATTGCTATATCAAAATTATTCAAAATATTCAAAATAGATAATGACGCCATTCCTTGCGTGTTTGGCGGGAGATTATACGCTGTGTAGCCTCGGTAATCAACACTTATTGGCTCAACCCAATCGGACGTGTGACATTTAAAATCATTGAGAGTTAATAAGCCTCCATTTGCGTTGAGGTCAGCCACTATTTGACTTGCTATATCTCCTTCATAGAACGCTTTACTCCCCTGTTCAGCAATAAGTTCCAATGTTTGCGCTAAATCAAGCTGCTTCATCCGCTCTCCTTTTTTGTACACTGAACCGTCTTCTTTTAAAAACGTTCGAGCAAATTCAGGAAAACGTTGGAGGTTTCTAAAATCACGATCCTTTTCATTTAGATTCACTTTAGTCCAATATTCTTGGCTTAGTGTAACTCCAAATCCTTGCTTGGCATAATGAATTGAGGATTGTAATAACTCCTTCCAAGAAAATGTGTTTGATAATGCTTTTCTCGAATATTGATAAGCTTGGTCCCAGCCAGCAACTGCCCCCGGAACTGTATTAGCCGATAAATAACCTCTAGCAGGGATCGTTTGTAATCCTTGTTCTTTATACAAAGAGATCGTAGCGTTCTCCCCAGAACGACCACTACTATTCAGCGCTTTCACTTCTTTTGTTTTAGCATTATAAATTAACCAAAAGTTGTCTCCTCCAATGCTATTCATATGAGGATAGACAACTGCAATGGTTGATGCTGCTGCAACAGCAGCTTCAACAGCATTCCCCCCGTTTTGTAATACATTCATTCCAGCTTGCGAAGCTAAATAGTGAGGGGTTGTAATCATTCCATTTGGAGCCATCGTTGTTGCACGGTAAGCTTGATCTCTTTTATAAGTCATTATGAACCACGCATCTCCCTTCTCTCTTACAGACTATTATAATATCTTTTGTTAATATTTTTAAGTGTTTTTTGAACAAAAGTAATAAATAAATAAAAATAATTAAACAAAAGGGTATAATTTTAGATAAATACATTCCGCATGATAATATATTGCATTGACGAGTGAAGTCCTTTGTATATGAAAAAGACAGGGACAAATTACAGTTCCTGTCTCAAAAAGCTTACATAGCTTTTACCGATATTGACACATTCATTTCTTGTTCAGCAACCCCATAATACACACCCTTTAATGGCGATACATCAGCATAATCTCTTCCTGTCGCTACACAAATATGATGATCAAGCGCCAACATATTGTTTGTTGGATCAAAGCCAACCCAGCCGTGATTAGGAAAATAAACTTCGACCCAAGCATGCGTGACTGAGTCACCACGCATGGCCACCTCTTCACCCGAATAAATGTACCCACTTACATATCGTGCGGGAATACCTTCATGGCGGCAAACAGACAGCATCATATGGGTGAAATCCTGACAAACTCCAGTTTTCTTATCGAAAGCTTCGGCTGCAATCGTTTTAACATCAGTTGTACCTGGCATGTAGGAGAAATTTTCATAAATATAGGAATTTAACCTCTCTATAAACACATAGCGATTCACAGCATTTCGATTCAATGTTTCACTTATCATGTGTAACGCTTCTGTTGAAAGAGTAGTATAATTTGTCTGCATTAAAAATTCGGCAAAATCCTGTTTAAATTGATTGCTTTCCATAACCTCTTCAACTTCATCAGTCATGTTTACAAATGAACAGCGATGGTTCAATTCGATAACTGATCTAGTTTGTACATGCAATTGGTCATGGGGAGCCCATATATAAAAAGTAACTACATCATTCCCCCAGTAATCATTATGTTCTGAACAATAAGCTTCAGGAGTAATCGTTTGTTCATAAGAAAGAACCTTTTGATTTTCACTTGATAGAGGTTTAAATATACTTTGATTAATGCTCTGTCTTATTGGTGAACTGTATTGGTAATGAGTGCTTTGAAGCACTTCGTATTTCATAATGATTTAATCTCTCCTAAGTAGTAGGTATCCATAATTGCAATTCCTACATCATCGCATAATTGTTGAAGCCTTTGAAAGTAGTTATGAATGGAAATAGAGATTTGATCAAGAGACTCGTAACTTACTTCATCTAATAGCTCAGTTAATTTATTATGTAGTCCTTCTGTATAGCTATTTACTCCGTCCTTTTCTAACTTCCCAAATGCATATAATAATCGTTTTACATTAAAGGTAGCCGAACGCGGCAGCGTCTCATCAAAAACCAAGTAATTAACAACTTGTAAGGGCTCAATAAACGCATGATATTTTTGTAAATAAGATTCATATCCCCCCAATGAATTTAATACCGCACTCCAATAATGATAATTCACACTGTCTTTATTATCTCTGGCGCTAATTTTTTTATGATAATACACGTCAAGAGTTCTTGTTAGCTTTCTTAATCGCTCTAAATGTTTTCCAAACATAATAAAGGAATAAGATTCACCTCTTGGCATTAGACCCGTAATTATCCCTTGATATTGAAAAGATTTCTCGAGTATCATTTGAAAAAAGTCATTTAGTTGTTCGATTGTTACACCTTTTATTGGAAATGTTCGAATTTTCAAATATAAATCATTAATTACTTCCCATAGTTCGATTGGAATAATCTCTCGAATTGCCTTTGCATTTTCTCTCACAATCGAAATACACGAGTTAATTGAGTTTGCATTCTCCTTCTGGAAGGCAAGATATTGAATAACATTGGAACGATTGCACTCAGAATACACTTGATAAAAATGAGTGATATCCCCCGATATCATTACCAAATCCCCCCAATTATCTTCTCGCTCTATTTTTGGATTATTATTCTCTAAAATACTGACCAATCGAACGGATAACAATTTCGTTATATTTTCCGCCCGCTCCATGTTTAGTGACAACCAATACAATGAATCCGCAACACGACTTAACATATCTATCCCTCATCTCTATTGTAACTTACTCTAATACCCAAGTATCTTTCCCTCCGCCACCTTGTGAGGAGTTTACTACAAGCGATCCTTTGCGTAAGGCTACTCGGGTTAGCCCACCAGGTACGACATGCGGAACCTCATTCAGTACAACATAAGCACGCAAATCGACATGCCTCCCTATTATTCCTTCTTCTGTAAAAGTTGGTGATTGAGAAAGTGAGATCGTTGGCTGCGCAATGAAAGCTTCGGGATTTCCGATTATCTTCTTACGGTAAATTGCCTTCTCCTCTGCTGTAGCTTGAGGACCAATCAGCATGTTATAACCACCGGATGAATTTCGTTCTTTGAAAACTAAATCATCAAGATTAGCTAGAGCATACTCATAATCCGTTTTATTTGACAACTGATATGTCTTCACATTATGTAAAATGGGCTCTTCCTTTAAATAGAAGCGGATCATATCTGGTACGTATGCATATGTCGCCTTATCATCCGCAACTCCATTTCCCACACCATTGGCTATGGAAACATTTCCAGCTCGATATGCATCAATTAAACCCGGAACTCCAATTAAAGAATCTTCTCTAAAGACAAGAGGGTCTAGGTAATCATCGTCAATTCGTCTATAGATCACGTCAACTTGTTTTAACCCCTTTGTTGTTTTCATGTAGACGACTTGATTGTTTACAATTAAGTCCCGGCTTTCTACCAATTCTATCCCCATCTCTTTAGCAAGGAAACTATGGTCGTAATAAGCTGAGTTATAAACTCCAGGAGTCAACAATACTATTGTTGGGTGCTTTTTATGATTAGGTGCAATATATTTCAACGCATCATGCATTTCATGTAATTGATTTTCTAATGACTCAATCGAATAACCATTAAAAAGATCAGGAAATAATTTCCTCATTACAAACCGATTTTGAAACACATAAGAAAGTCCTGAAGGGTTTCTGATATTATCTTCTAGAACTAAATAATTCCCCTTATCATCACGAATCAAATCAATACCCGCGATAAAGATACGTTTTTTCCTAGGAACATTAATGCCGTGTACTTGGTGGTAAAAATGGGGTGAGGTAACAATTAAATCTCGAGGTACAACTCCTTGTTTCAGAATTTCTTGATCCATATAGATATCTTCTAAAAACGCGTTAAGCGCCAATACTCTTTGCTGCAATCCCTTTTCAACTACATTCCATTCCTCTTTTGAAATAATTCGTGGAAGGGGGTCAAACGGCATCGTTCTCTCTGTCCCTTCTGAATTATTGTATACGGTAAAGGTGATTCCTTGCCGAATAAAATTTTGTTGTGCTAATTGGTAACGTGACTCTACAATCTTTTTGTCTAAAAGTGAGATATTATCATACAATGGCTGATAGTGTGAATGAGGAGATTCTTTTTTAGCGAACATTTCATCATAAAAGTCGGTTGAAACATCGTAATTTTTTATCATAAGAAGCACCTACCTTTGAAGTTTGCTTTAAAGAATTCGTCAAGAATTTCAGTAATCCTCTACAATTTCTTCAATATTATGTAAGATAATGTACCGAAACTATCATTATTCAAAAAAAAAAAGCTCAGTACACGGCTGAACTTTACTAAAGTAACAATTTAGAGGCAATAGTAGACGTAGGTTTTCTTTAGAGCAAACCTACATATGATCAGCCTCGTCATTCACTAATTGAGTACACATTTCATAATAATATCCCTTTTCTCTTAATAGCTCATTATGTGTTCCTTTTTCAGATAGCTGACCATCCTTTAATACAAAAATTTGATCTGCTTGTTTAATAGTGTTTAGCCTATGAGCTATGACAAAACTTGTTCTTCCTTTCATGAGCCTTTGCAGAGCTTCTTGTATTTTTATTTCAGTAATAGTATCAATACTACTCGTCGCCTCATCTAAGATCAGAATAGATGGACTCGCTAACATAACCCTTGCAATTGATAGCAATTGCTTCTGCCCTTGACTAATGCCACTGCCATCCTGGTCAAGGATTGTATCATATCCCTTCGGAAGATTTCTAATAAATGAGTGAGCGTTTGCGAGTCTCGCCGCTTCTTCAACTTCCCCGTCACTTGCTTCTAACCTACCATAACGAATATTTTCCCTAATTGTCCCCTGAAAAAGATAAGAATCTTGAAGTACAAATCCAGTATGTTGACGGAGAGAATTGCGTTTTACGTTTCTAATGTCATACTCATCTATTGTAATCGTACCAACCTCTGGCTCGTAAAATCGTGAAAGCAAGTTAATAATCGTTGTCTTTCCCGCACCCGTCGGTCCTACAAGAGCAATTGTCTCACCAGCTGTCACGTTAAAACTGACATGCGAAATCGTTTTTTGTTTTTCCTCATAGGAGAATGATACATTTTTAAAGGAAACATCCCCTCTTATGTTATCTAGCTCAATTGCACCTTTCATGTCTTGTTCTTCTTCTTCATCAATCACCTCAAATACCCGCTCCGCACCGGCCACGGCAGACAGCAGCGTATTAAATTGATTAGCAAGATCATTTAAAGGTCGAGTAAATTGTCTAGAGTACTCAACAAAAATGACAATTACACCAACCGTAATTAAACCACGAAATGCCAACACCCCACCAATCCCCGCTATAAGTGCAAAGCTTAGGTTATTTAATACATTCATTAATTTCGGAATAAACCCAGAGTACGTTTGCGCCCAAAAACTAGCTCCTTTTAATCGTTCATTCATTTCTTTAAAGTGCTCAATCACATGCTGCTCTTTTGAAAAAGTTTTGACAATTTTCTGACCAGTGATTGTCTCTTCTATATATCCATTTACATCCCCTAAATGTCTTTGTTGCTCTTTAAAAAAAAGACCAGTGCGACGTGTAATCCACTTCATCCCGAGTACCATTACAGGAACGACAGCTAAGGTGATAATGGTTAACATCGGACTTAGCCAAAACATAACAAGAATAATTCCGATAAAAGTTAGGACACTGGAGAAAATTTGAATCACGGAACTATTTAAAGTCGTACTTACATTTTCCATATCATTCGTTAATCTACTCATGATTTCCCCGTGTTGGCGCTTGTCTAAATATGAGATCGGAAGTTTTTGCAAACGATTAAATAATTGCATTCTCATCGAATAGACCGTTTTTTGAGCGACTCCAATCATCCAAAAATTTTGTAACCATACCGCTAGAGAATAAAAAATATAGATAAAGAAAAGGAAAAGCAATAATTTAAATAATCCATTTATATTACTCGTCACTAAGTAATTATCAATCGCCATGCCAATTAAAAACGGCCCTAACAAAGTGAAGAAGGAGCTTAAAATAACCATCATAATCACAAGAAGCAAATATTTTTTATGTACAGATAGATATGCCCAAATCCTCTTTAACGTACTTTTCCAGTTCTTTGGCTTTGCTTTCGTATTTAAAGGCTTTTGACTGTTCACAATAGATTCAGTCAAAGAAATCCTCTTATAACGAAAAGGCTTCATTAATTGATTAGACATCTTGGAACTCCTCCTCTCTCAATTGCGATTGATGGATTTGTTGATAAAGATGAGACTGTTGTAATAATTGCTCATGATTTCCTTCAGCAGCTTTCTTCCCCTCATCTAAAAGGATAATTTTATCAGCGTTCATTGCTGTACTAAGTTTCTGTGTAATAATTAACGTTGTACAAGTATAGTTTTTCAATGCTTGTAAAAACCTCGCTTCAGTCTTAACATCTAATGCACTCGTACTATCATCTAATAATAATAATTTCGGCTTGCGAATCAGCGCCCTTGCTATAGAGAGACGTTGTTTTTGACCACCAGATAAGTTTACTCCTTTTTGTCCAATCTTCGTTTCATATTGATTTGGCAATGATTGAATCAGATCATGAATTTGAGCATGTTTTGCTGCTTCCTCTACTTCTTGTAGCGTTGCATGATCATTTCCCCACTGTATGTTCTCTTTGACCGTACCTGAGAAAAGAAAAACTTCTTGCGGAACATAGCCGATTTTCTTTCGCAGATCATCTATCTCAAATACTTTAATGTTTTGACCATCTAGGAAAATGTCTCCTTTACTAGTTTCATATAATTTAGGAATGAGTTGAAAAAGAGTTGATTTCCCTGAACCGGTTGCCCCTAGAATAGCTAATGTATCCCCTTGATCAACAGTAAAAGAAAGATCATTGATCACATTCGTTTTCATATTAGGGTAATGAAATGAAACATGTTTAAATACAACTGATCCACCATCTAGGTTTGCAGCTGATTCATGACCTCCCTTTTCTCCATCCCTTTCAGATTGGTCAATTTCTAATACATCAGCAATCCGTTCTGCCGATGCCTTCGCTCTGGAAAATACAATAATAATCATGGAAAATACAGTTAAAGCCGATGTAATGCGAGTTGCATAGTTAACAATCGCAACGATTTCTCCTACCTGGGCTCCACCGGCTTGCACTTCAAAACTACCAAACCAGAGAATTGCCATAATTCCTACATTCATGAAAAGAAGTAATACGGGCATAGCCACTTCCATTAGCCGGAGAGCAGAGATCGTTTTCTCCATCAATGCTTCATTGCTTTTTTTGAATCGATTGCCTTCATATCTATGTCTAACAAACACTTTCACTAATCTCATCGCAGTAAGGTTTTCACGCATGACATGGTTCACACCATCTAACTTAGCCTGTACAAGACTAAAAAGAGATCCACCTTTTTTCATCATCCAAATCAGAAATAATACAATCAGTGGAATCATAAAGACAAGAATTAACGCTAGTTTCGCATTCACGAAAAGGGCCATGATCGTCCCACCGATTATTAGCAAAGGAGCTCGGAGCATAATACGTAAACTCATAAAGATTGTATTTTGTATTTGTGTTACATCATTTGTCATCCTCGTAATAAGAGAAGATGTTTGAAACCGCTGTAGCTGTGTAAAAGAAAACGTTTGAATCCTTTTATACAAACCTGATCTTAGATCAAATCCAGTACTTTGACTTACATGCGCCGCGTAAAAAGAGTTAACAACACCAGAAACAAATGCGAGTAGCGACATCCCTATCATAATCGCTCCCCACCTTATTATGGCAGCAAAGTCCTCTTGCATAATTCCATCGTCAATGATTTTAGCGAGCAATAATGGATGAATCAGTTCAACTGTTAGTTCTACTAACATCAATATTAATGCTATATAAACAGGAAATTTATATGGTTTTAAAAAGGAAAAGACTTTTGACATAACAAATTCCTCCACCAATAATATATGAAGTCTTACTTTTCGATAAGCGAAATAACGACATCTCTATTATCATAGCTTATTTTAGTGAAATTCTCTAACATAATTTTGAATTATTAGAAAATAATTTAACAAAAAAAACAGTAGCTTGAAGATCGCTACTGTTCTATCACATTTAGTTTTTGTCTTTTAAAGACACCTTTGCTTTTACATCTCTATTAAACAAATATGTTGGGTAATATCCACTTAAAACATCAGCGACATTCTCAGCAACTTTTCGTTTAAGTTCAAGCTGCGCCTCTTCTGAGTACCATGCTACATGAGGATTTATAATAACATTGTCCATTGTAAGTAACGGGTTATTCTCTTGAATCGGCTCTTGTTCCACAACATCAAGGCCAGCTCCAGCAATTTTGCTTTCTTGCAAAGCGACAATTAATGCTTGTTCATCAACAACAGGGCCTCTTGATGTATTAATAATAAACGCTTCCTTTTTCATTACATTAAATTGTTCTTCTCCGATCATCCCTTTTGTACTTTCAAATAAAGGGGCATGGACCGAGATAAAATCAGCACGTGCACATAATTCATTTAATTCTAGTAGTTCAACTTGTAATTCATCTGCGACCTGTTTCGAAACAAATGGATCATACGCAACTACTCTTAACCCGAATGCTTGAGCTTTTTTTGCTAATGATTGTGGGATTCTGCCAAGACCAATCAACCCTAGTACTCGATTACGCAACCTATAAATCGGCATACTCACTTTGAAATCCCAGTTATGGTTTTTCACTGCGTTATTCAATAGAACAACCTTCCGAGCACATGCCATAATTAGTGCAAACGCATGGTCTGACACTTCATCCATACAATAATCGGTAACATTTCCTACAATGATTCCTTGTTCAGTTGCAGCGTCAACATCAATTGTGTTCACACCAACCCCGTAACGAGAAATCACCTTACAATTCGTTAAGTTTTCAATCACTTTTCTCGTAATCGGTGCATATTGATTAATAATTCCATCAGCATCTTTTGCCGCCTCAATCACGTCTTCTTCCGTTTTGCATTGGACAGCTACAAATTCTACACCGATTTTTTCTAGCACTTCTTTTTCAGGTGCTAATGTGTCATATTCAAAATCGGTCACGACCACTTTAAACGAATGTTTACTCATATGTTCCTCCTTTTATTTAATCAAGGATCACAAATAGCCTTACCATTCCGCTACCGTACCATCCTTATGGCGCCAAACTGGATTTTTCCAGTTATGTCCTACTTCCGCCATCTTTCTTATATGCTCCTCATTCATTGAAATTCCGAGTCCGGGAGCTTGAGGAATTTTCACATGACCATCCTCATAATGAAAAACAGATGCATCTGTTAAGTAATCCAATAAGTCACTTCCTTCATTATAATGGATGCCTAAACTTTGCTCTTGAATAAATGCATTATGCGCTGTCGCATCAACTTGTAGGCACGAAGCTAGTGCAATTGGTCCTAAAGGACAATGCGGAGCAACTGCGACATCGTAAGCTTCTGCCATTGAGAATATCTTCTTACATTCTGTAATTCCTCCAGCATGAGATAAATCAGGCTGTATAATGTCCACATACCCATCTGCTAATGCATGTTTAAAATCCCAGCGCGAGTACATTCTCTCGCCCGTTGCAATCGGAATATTCGTATGTTGGGCTATGTCTCGTAACGCTTCATTATTTTCAGGAAGGACAGGCTCTTCAATGAACATTGGTCTAAATGGTTCTAATTCTTTCGCAAGGATCTTTGCCATTGGCTTATGAACACGTCCGTGAAAATCAATTCCAATCCCAACATACTTGCCTACTGCTTCCCTAACTGCAGCAATTCGTTCAATGACTTGATCAATTTTCTCGTACGAATCAACATATTGCAATTCTTCTGTTCCATTCATTTTCACTGCAGTAAACCCCGCATCGACGACTTTCTTTGCAGCCTGACCAACATCATTCGGTCGATCTCCGCCTATCCATGAATACACTTTTATAGATTCACGACACGCTCCGCCTAGTAATTGATAAACTGGTGCATTAAAGTATTTACCTTTAATATCCCAAAGAGCTTGGTCAATTCCAGCAATTGCACTCATTAAGATTGGACCACCACGATAGAACCCTGAACGATAAAGAACATTCCAATGATCTTCAATTCGTAATGGATCTTTACCAATTAGATAGTCACTTAATTCTTCAACGGCAGCTTTTACTGTACTAGCTCTACCTTCAACGACTGGTTCTCCCCAACCTGTAATTCCTTCATCCGTCTCAATTTTTAAGAAACACCACCTAGGCGGAACAATAAAACATTCAAGTTTCGTAATTTTCATTGAAATCAGTCCTCTCTACACTTTTTTAAGAACGGGCCTTCTTAATAGCTGTAACAAAGTCATTGGATTTGGCAGTAAGTTCCAATAAATATTCATCTGTTATATCACGTTTCGTATCGACAAGCGAACTTCCTAAACCAACAGCTACTCCTCCAGCTTTGATATAGTCTGACACATTTGATAAGTCTACCCCTCCTGTTGGCATTAAAGGGATATGCGGGAGTGGACCATGAACATCTTTTAAATATTTCGGACCAAAAACGTTGGCTGGGAATACTTTTATGACATCGGAACCGTTTTCATATGCTGTCAAAATTTCTGTAGGTGTTAATGCCCCAGCAATACTAATCACACCATATCTCTTTGTAAGACGAATCGTTTCTACATTCACCGTTGGAGAAAAAATAAATTTTGCCCCTGCCATAATGGCTACTCGAGCTGTTTCTGGATCGAGTACCGTACCTGCTCCTACTATGACATCATCTAATTCTTCAGAAACTTGTTTGATTAACGTTAAAACATTCGGTGTTTCTACTGTAATCTCTAATGTTTTAACTCCTCCGTCACGCAAAGCCTTTGCAATAGAAAGAATCGTTTCCGGTTTTGCCCCTCTTATGATCGCTACAACACCATTGTTTTGAATCTCTTGTAATAAACTCATCTTTTCTTCCTCCATTCTTATTTATTAACGACTAACATCGTCTTCCGGCTTGTTGATAAATCTATCTATTTCTTCTTTTTCAGGTAATCCCTCAACATCGCCATTTACCATCGTCACAATTGCACCAACAGCATTTCCTCGTTGAACTGCTTCGTATATTGGTAATTTATCTAACATCCCAGACATAAACCCTGCAGCAAACCCATCACCGGCACCAACTGGATCAACCACTTTATCCACATGAAATCCCGGAACTAACTGTCCTTCTTCCTTTGTGAAATAATAAGCGCCTTCCGCTCCGACTTTGAGAATAACTAACTCTGCACCATGATTTATAAATAACTTCCCTAATTTTCCAGGATCAGTTTCTCCAAACAAAAACTCTCCTTCTGCTACTCCTGGAAGAACAATATCAGCTTGTGCAGAGATCTTTAATAAAATTTCACGTGCTCTTTCTTCACTCCAAAGTTTTTTCCGTAAATTCGGATCAAACACAACCTTGAGTCCGTGTTTCTTCGCAATTGAAATCGCCTCAAATATCATCTCCGAACAATTTTCACTAAGCGCTGGAGTGATTCCTGATATATGTAAATACTTCGCTTGTGCGATATAGCTTTCCTGCAAATCTTCTTTTGTTAATTGACTTGCAGCAGACCCCTTTCGGTAATACTGAATTCTAATATCAGATGAATTTCTAATTTCTTTAAAATAAAGACCAGTCGGCGCAGCCGTATCGATTTTTACTTTGCTGACATCAACGCCCTCTCCTCTAATAAATGAGAGCATCGCCTTTCCTAACTCATCATCTCCTACCGCACTAATCCAACCAGCAATATGACCTAATCTTGACACTCCAATAGCAAAGTTCGATTCTGCTCCTCCAAACTTTCGTGAATACGTATTAGCATACCTCATTGCACCGGTAGTTTCAGGAGTAAATAAGACCATTGTTTCGCCAATAGTTACAATATCCATGCTTTCCCTCCACCCTTCTCCTATTTAATCACTTCTAAAAGAGATGATTAAAGTAACCATCTCTTTTGGTTTATCATGTTAAGAATTCTACAACTTCTTGTAAAGCCCTTTCACCATCTTCACCTATCGCCCGAACAGTAAGTCTGTCACCATTACGAAGCTGCAATGTGATGAGACCAAGAAAACTTTTCAAATTCACTTCAACGACCGTTCCTCGCACGAGCTTCTTCAAATATATTTCGGACTGATAAGGTTGAATTAACTGACTTAACCCTGTAATTGTTTGTTCTTCTGAAATATCCACCGTAATTTCTCGCGCAAATTCGTTTGACATTTGTTTTCCTCCTACATAGAAATGCAATGCATAACGTCTTCAAAAACCTGTCAGACCCCTAATTTGTGAACTAGTATGCGAGTTCACCTTAGGGGTCACCCATAGAGTTCAGCATCAATTATCTTAAAAAGAATAAAGACAACTGTGGCACAAACACAACGATTAACAATGTAAGCACCATCGCGATAAAGAACGGAACAATTGCCTTAGAAAGTGCTTCAATTGACAATCCTGAAATTCCAGAACCGACGAATAAATTAACTCCGAGTGGCGGTGTAATAAAGCCAATTGCCAAGTTAAGAACCATGATAATACCAAAGTGAACAGGATCATACCCTAAATTAATTGCAATTGGTAGTAAAATTGGTGTCAAAATGATAATTGCAGCAATCGTATCCATAAAGCACCCAACGATTAATAAAAGAAGCGTAATTAATAAAATAAGTACAATTGGATTTTCAGAAACTGCAAGCATTGCTTCAGCTACTTGGTTAGGGATTTGTTCAATTGTCAACAAGCGTCCAAAAGCTGTAGCTGTCCCAACAATGATTAATACCGTTGCCGTTGTTAGCGCAGAATCAATAATGACTTTCGGTAAATCCTTTAACTTAAGCTCTCTATAAAGTAACATTCCAGCTACTAACCCATAAACCACTGCAATAACAGCGGCTTCTGTTGGAGTGAAAACTCCTCCGTAAATTCCACCTAATATTATAATCGGAATAAGTAATGCCCATTTAGCTTCCCACACAGCCTTCGCAATATTCGAAAGCGATGTTTTCTGACCTGAACCTGTATACCCTTTTTTCCTCGAATAGAAATACGTATAAATGATTAAAGCGACACCTACTAAAATACCAGGAATGATACCAGCAATGAACATATCACCAATTGAGACACTGCCTACAACTCCATACATAACCATTGGAATACTTGGTGGGATAATTACACCTAATGACCCAGCTGCTGCGACAACAGCTGTTGCAAAGCGCTTATCATACCCTTCTCTCACCATTACCGGAATCATAATTCCACCAATCGCAGCAACCGTTGCTGGACCTGAACCTGATATAGCAGCAAAAAACATACATGTAATAATGGTTGCAATCGCAAAACCACCTGTTTTGTTTCCAACTAATGAATTAGCTACACGAAAAAGACGATCTGAGATTCCACCTTTTCCCATGATCTCACCCGCAAGAATAAAGAATGGAACCGCCATTAACGGAAATGAGTCTAGAGATGTGACTAATTCTTTAGCCAAGAATTCAAGTGGTAACGATCCCGAATAGATTATGGTAATCAACGTTGCAATTCCTAGTGAAATACCAATCGGAACACTTAATAACAGAAGTATTGCAAATGCTCCAAATAAAACTGCTGCAGTCATTATTTCTTCCCCCTACTTTTCCGTTTGGATTTCTTCTTTTATTTCTTCTTGAACTTTTTCTAACTCCGTCTTTACTTCGGTTCCACCTTTTCCAAAAAGAGCTTTAATATGTTTAATGAGGTTTTGAATCAAACGTATTAACGTTAAGCCCATTCCGATAGGGGCTGCCATGTATACAAAACCCATTGGGATTTGATTAGCCGGAGACCTTTGTCCAAACGCAAGTAATTGATTGGCAATATTATATCCGTAGTAAATAACAAAAATAGCAAATGCCATAAATAGCAAATTAGAAATGATATTAAATACAATTCTCCCTTTATCTTTAAAAAGCAATAGCATAACATCAACTTTAATATGTCTTTGTTTCTTCACTCCATAACTAATCCCGATATACACTAACCAAATAAAACAATATCTAGCGAGTTCTTCTGACCACGGAAGTGAATTCCCAACAACATAGCGCATGATTACTTGCAAGAAAATAACACTTACCATTACTGCAGAAAATATGACTAAAAAGACTTCCTCAATATGATCGTCTAACCACTTAAGAATTTTCATCCTTGTTACCTCACTTTCTATTATCAAAAAGGAAAACAAAACTACATTCATTTTAACTACCTTGACCTACACTTTTGTTCCCCTTTTTTAAAAAGGAAAAGGCTCGAAAGGATTCAAGCCTTTTATCCAAAGGGTTTTCAATTATTGTGCTGCTTCAATTGCATTGTTAACCTCATCAACAATGTCTTGACCAATTCGCTCAGCATACTTGTCAAGAACAGGCTGTACTAGTTCCACCATTTCTTCACGTGCTTCAGGAGTGATTTCAGTGAAAGTCATGCCTTCTTCTTGTAAATCAGCAAGATATTGTTCATTGGCCTCACGGTTAAGCTCACGTTGGTAATCACCCGCTTCAAGAGCTGCTTCTTTCACAATTTCTTGTTGTTCTTCTGTTAAACCATCAAAAAATGATTTGCTCATTAAGAAAACAAATGGGCTGTAAATGTGATGTGTGTTCGATACATGATCTTGTACTTCATGATACTTTTGTAAGTAAATCGTTGCGTAAGGATTTTCTTGTCCATCAACTGTTCCTTGTTGCATTGCTGCAAATAACTCTGTAAATGCCATCGGTGTTGGATTTGCTCCTAGCGCACGGAATGCCTCTAAGTGTAAATCATTTTCCATTGTGCGAATTTTCAAGCCTTTAAAATCTTCAGCAGTCGCTACTGGACGTACGCTGTTTGTTAAATCACGGAAACCATTTTCCCAATACGCTAGTCCAACCAAGTTTTGGTCAGGAAGCATATCTAGGAATTTTTGACCAACCTCACCATCTAGAACAGTATCTGCCACTTCTTCACTTGGGAACAAGAATGGGAAGTCAAACACACTGAATTCAGGAACAAAGTTCGCAATTGGAGCCGTTGAAGGAATGGTTACTTCTTGTGATCCGAGCTGTAATCCTTCTGTCATTGTACGGTCATCACCTAATTGTCCACTGTGATACGTTTGAACTTCAATCGCACCATCCGTTCTTTCTTCAACTAGTTCCTTGAATTTCAATAACCCTTTATATTGTGGATGTGAATCATTTAAACCGATACCAGCGCGAATCGTCTTTTGCTCCACTTGTTCAGTAGCTGTTTCGCCACCCGTTTCTGTTTCCGGAGTATCTTCAGTTGCTGTCCCCCCGCCTCCACAAGCTGTTAACATGACTGCTAAAGCAGGTACTAAAAATAGTGATAATTTGCTTTTCTTCATGAGTAAATCCCCCTAAATATGATTTATGTTGGCTCTCTAAAAGAACTAATTCTCTTAAAGCTTTCACAACTATTAATTAAAATATTACTTAAAGCCACTTTAGATAGTGCCCTACAGTTGAAAGCGCTGTTATTCAAGAGGTATATAATATAAAAGAAACCAAGTCTAACTTCCACCTTCAAGTAAACGCTTTCCGAAAGGGCCCTAAATGTTTTACACTCTCCTTGTATCCCCTTTCATTTCATAAAAAGAAATTTTATTTCAAATTCATTATAAAATAAAAAATATATTTTTCAAGCCCTTTTATAAAAAAAATTTTTTCTTTCGTTCAATTCCACTCATAATATAGTCGTCCTACCAGCTAAAAGTGACACATTCCTTCAAATATCGACTTTTTTTGTCATAGTTGAGCAAACTCTACGAAAGATCATACCATACTATTTAATTTATTTTAAAGGAGAATGATCAAAAACATCCATTTCTGTTCATTCCCCTTCACCTGATACTATTTTTGAGACAGAACATCTATTTCTTCTCAATAGCATGTCCACCAAATTCATTTCGAAGTGCAGCGACAACCTTACCTGTGAATGTATCATTTTCTAATGAACGATAACGCATCAACAAAGACATGGCTATCACAGGAGTCGCTGTTTGTAAATTTAATGCCTCTTCTACAGTCCACTTTCCTTCACCTGAAGAATGCATAACACCCTTAATTTCGTCTAACTTTGCATCTTTAGCAAAAGCATTTTCAGTTAACTCCATTAGCCATGAACGAATAACCGACCCATGATTCCAAACTTTTGCAACTTGCTCATAGTCATAATCAAACTCGCTCTTTTCCAATACTTCAAATCCTTCACCAATAGCAGCCATCATGCCATACTCAATTCCATTATGAATCATTTTTAAGTAGTGGCCACTTCCTGCTTTTCCAGCATAAAAGTATCCATTTTCCACAGCTGTGTCACGAAAGATCGGTTCAACAACAGCCCACGCCTTTTCATCTCCTCCGACCATATAACATGCTCCAGTTCTTGCACCTTCCATACCGCCCGAAGTTCCTGCATCCATAAAGCTTACGCCAATTTCTTTCAGCTGCTCATAGCGACGGATCGACTCTTTATAATGGGAGTTTCCAGCTTCAATTACGATATCGCCTTCAGTTAGAAACGGAGTGAGTTCGCCAATAACAGAATCTACAACCGTATGAGGAACCATCACCCAAACAATTCTTGGTGCATCTAGAGATTCCACGAGTTCCTTATATCTGCTGGTCCCCTGCGCACCATACTGAGACATTTTATCGACAGCATCTACATTCACATCAAATGCAACAACCTCATATTTATGATCAATTAAGTTTTGCCCAATGTTCATCCCCATTTTCCCTAAACCAATTAAACCGATTTTCATCATAATCCCCCTAATTTTATGCCTTCTATAAAAAATTAAGCTTTTACACTTGAATACACGAAACTTTTTACTTCCTTCACTACATCTTCTGTTGTGAAACCAACCATTCCAGAACGTCATATCCAGCTCCAGAAGCTCCCATGGATCAACTAAGATAAATTCGGCAAAATAATAACCCCAATCAAAGGCTAATTTTTTATAGCGTAAGAAAAAAAATTTCTTTCATTTTTGATTATATGATAAAAATTATCTTTTTCAAGCTTTTTCACGAAAAAATATTTTTTTATTTGTACTTTTCGTTTATGCTTAGAATGTATGACATTACCCAATGAAGGGAGTAGTACAATGCCATTTACCGACTCGCATCCTACTATTACAAGAATTTCTTCTTCCTATTCGACTTTTAGCAGCAAAGAACAAATGATTGCTGACTATATATTAGAGAATCCAAAACAAATCATTCACTCAACGATAAGTCAAATTGCCGAAGACTTAGGGATTGCCGAAGCGACTGTGTTTCGTTTTTGCAAGAGGATTGGTTATAAAGGTTATCAAGCGATGAAAATTGCACTAGCTTCTGAAATTGTTACACCTATTGAGGATATCCATGAAACGATTAGTGAAGATGATGATGAAAGTACCGTGGCCGAAAAAGTATTCAAATCAAATATTAGAACTCTAGAAGAAACGAAGCAAATCATAGATCAAAACTCTTTCAAAAAAGCAGTAGAAGCATTTTTATCTGCTGAAAAGATAGAATTTTATGGTTCTGGCGGATCTGGTATGATAGCAAACGATGCTCAACACAAATTTCTTCGTATCGGTATTAAGACGTTTTTCTATAGCGATACACACTTACAAGTTATGTCGGCATCTCAACTAACTTCGAATGATCTAGTTGTTTTATTTTCGCACTCAGGAGCATCCAAAGATATTCTAGAAGTGGCAGAGGTCGCCAAAAAGGCTGGAGCGACAACGATTGGCATCACAAACCTAGCAAAATCTCCTCTAAGTCAAGCAGTTGACATAGCCTTATATACCGTATCTGCTGAAACTGAATTTCGCTCAGAAGCACTTGCCTCTCGTATCGCACAATTAAGTATTGTCGATGCTTTATTTGTTAACATTAGTATGCAACGTCAAGAAAGTGTGAAAGATTCTCTTCAAAAGATGCGAAACGCTATATCAATTAAGCGTGTTTAATTAACTGTTTTGAAAGGATTGTATAAAATGACTGCAAAAAATTACGTATTAGGTTTAGATATTGGCACAACAAGTGCTAAGGCTGTTTTATTTCAAAAAAATGGTTTAGTTATAGCGGAAAATGAAAACGCATACCCGGTGTACCATCCTAATCCCTCTTGGGTTGAACAGGATCCCTATGAGATTGAAAGAGCTGCAGTAGCAGCCATTTCCGGTGCTGTTCAAAAAAGTCAAATTAATAAGAATGAAATCTATTGTGTCAGTATATCGAGTGCCATGCATTCCTTAATATGCATGGACCAAAATGACGAACCTATTTCTCCTTCTATTACATGGGCAGATGGTAGAAGCGTTGATCAAGCCTCACGAGTCAAGGATACATTCGGTAAGAGCCTTTATTTAAAAACCGGTACGCCAATTCACCCAATGGCTCCATTAAGTAAGTTAATTTGGATGAGAGAAACAAATTATCAACCTTATTTGCAATCAGCAAAATTTATATCCATTAAAGAATTTTTAATTCAGAGATGGTTTGATAAATACATTGTTGATTATGCTATTGCCTCAGCGAGTGGGTTATTTAATATTCATACATTTGAGTGGGAAGCAGAAGCTCTTTTTGCTGCTGGTATTACTAGTGATCAGCTATCTGAACCTGTCCCTTCTACTACCATTTGTCAAGGACTTAACAAAGAGCTAGCAGAACAATTCCATCTCTCCCAAGACACCCCTTTCGTAATAGGGTCTAGCGATGGTCCCCTTGCTAACCTTGGAATTGGTGCAATTGACCCTGGAGATGTCGCAATTACGATTGGGACAAGCGGAGCAATTAGACAGATGGCCTCAAAACCTCAAACAGATGAATTACAAGAAATCTTTTGTTATGGCGTAACAAAAGATTTATGGATTATGGGCGGACCTACAAATAACGGAGGAATTGTCTTTCAATGGTTGAAAGACGTTCTTGGAGAAGCGGAAGTGCAAAAGGCACTTGAGTTAAATGGTAGTGCGTATGACCTCCTCACCAGCCTTGCTCAAACAGCAAAACCTGGAGCGAATGGCCTTTTATTCCTTCCTTTTCTAAATGGTGAACGAGCACCTTACTGGGATGCCAATGCTCGTGGAAGTTTCATTGGTTTAACACTCTCTCACAAAAAAGAACACATGATTCGAGCAGGATTAGAAGGCGTTATTTATAGTTTATATAGCATCGGTGAAACGCTTGAACGTTTAGCTGGACAACCTGCGACTATTTTTGCAAGTGGTGGGTTTGCACGCTCTTCATTATGGTTACAAATTTTGACTGATATTTTTGGACAAGAAGTACGCGTACCAGCGAGTCACCAAAGTTCTGCTTGGGGCGCCGCTTGGTTTGGCCTGTATGCACTTGGAGAGGTTCCATCACTATCAGCTATTAAAGAATCGATTCCGATGAATAACACATATATTCCTAATAAAACAAATCATGTTATTTACCAGGAATTATATCAAACATATCGAGAACTTTACTTTGCATTAAAACCTCATTTTAAAGCTCTCGCTACCATTCAAAGAAAAGAGAAAAAGTAAAGCTTCCACAGATGACTCATCGCCTTTCATACTTGCGAACCGAGTCATCTTTTTTATTTACTAATTGGTAACATGATTTTTACGGTTGTCCCTTTTCCTTCTTCACTTTCAATATGTATTTTCCCACCATGTTCTTCAATAATCGTAGAACTAATCATAAGTCCTAAACCTGTTCCATTCTCCTTAGTTGAGAAAAACTGCCTACCTAGTTTCAAAAGTTTTTCTTTTGGAATTCCTTCACCTTGATCAATAATATTTATGACAACAAAACCATTATCTAGGGCTACCTTAACATTGATCGCGCCTTCATGTTTCATTGCTTCAATTGCATTTTTAATAATATTTATAAAGACCTGTTTTAATTTATTTTCATCGCAACTAACACATGTTTGACTTAGGTCAGAAGGGATAGTGAGATGGATTTCAATGTTATACAAAATCGCCTGAGTTCTTGTTAACGTCACTACGGTTTCAAGGATTTCGGATATAAACTGTTTATGTATCTTTAATTCTTTTGGCTTCCCTAGTATCAGTAATTCGCTAACGATCATATTAATACGGTCAATTTCAGAAAGCATGATCTTCGTATAGGTAGATGAGTTTGCATTAGTTGAAGTCGAACTCTCAATCAACTGCAAAAAGCCTTTTAAACTTGTAATTGGATTACGAATCTCGTGAGCAATACCCGCTGCTAATTCACCTAATACAGATAATTTTTCATACTGTTGTAGCTTTTCTTGATCCTCTTTTTGCTCCATACATTTCGTTAACACCATCAAATAGTTTGATTTACCTTTTTGATAATAAGGTTGAGTTACTACTTCTATATCAATTATACGTCCCTTTAAACTCGTTAATCTTCCACGACCATTTCTTTGTTTATTGGTTATTACTTCCTCTTTATTATTCATATCGGTCAGTAGATAAATAAAGTCCGAAATATTCCTACCTTGTATCTCTTTTTTGCTATTTGCCCCTAAGGCATCTATTGCTGCTCTATTACAATGCCATATTGTATTTCTGCACAATAATACAACTGGAACAGGCAACATCTCAATCAGTTGGTTATCTTCTCTTTCTACACGATACTTTTTGAATTTATTATATATAGCAATACAACCAAAAAGTAAACAACAAATTACAATCCCTTGAATAAGTAAATTTTCAATAACAGTACTGAAAAATACCAGTAATGAACTTACAACGATAATAGCAATTACATATCCTAACCTACATTTCATAATTCCTATTCCTCCTTCATGATAGAAACAAAAAAAGACCTAACTCCCGAAAAATCAAGAAGTTAGGCCATGCACGACTTTTTAATCCCCACATTTACCTAAAAATTTATTGTAAGATAAACACCATAAGTGACTTATCCTCTTTCAGATCCCAGTCAATAAAAATATCTTTAACCTTACAAGAAAGAATATCACCAAATTTACCAAAGCGATGAAAATACTCTTTTTCCAACTCATCTTTTGTTATAATGAGCTCTTTTTCGAAGCCTCTTTTAATCAAAGCCTTCTCAATCGGGATTAAAATACCATCTCGTTTTACTACAATCACTTTTTCTGAATGAATAATTGTAACAATCTCATCGGGAACTTTTTGAACGAGCTCACTAATTCGAGCAATTTCCTTTTCGAATTTAGGGATAATAGCTGATTTTCCAACAGATAACTGAGGGCAATTTCCAGATAAAATAAGAATAATAACACCTGTGTTATTAGGAAAATTCCAGTCGTGATAGAATTCTGTCACTTCTACATTCAAAGATACTTGCACAACACCTTTAAGTTCCTCTAACACATTTGCAATGATTACTGTTCTTGCGTTATCAACATCTTGGTACTTTCCCTGCAACAGTAATACTTCTTCCATAGGCGACACAAAACCACGTATATGTAACAACAGAAATTTCTCAGAAAGAGTGGCCATACAAGACTCAGGTCCTCTTCCAAATTTCTTTCTTAACAATTTACTGGTGTAACTACTAATATCTTTTACTTTCTCTTGAACATCTGTCATAACAACCCTCTTTTCAAAGGGAACACAATGAAAACCGATATTGCTCCCTTACTTTCATGAGTATATTATGAACCTCAAGAATTACTTTTAACCCTTTCATTAGTATAGTACTTTTATCTGATTATTCCTAATAAAAAGTCCTTTTTATTTTTCACATGGCAAACTATGTTGCATTGTATTTATTCCCTTTCCTATAGAATTCCTCCATTAGTAAAATATCTCTATTGAAAGAGTGAAAATAAAAAAGACCAAAATAGGAAATGCAGACTTCCATTCCTATTTTCGCCTTTTTTATACTAATCATCTAAATCAGATGTCTATGTACTTTTACTCAAGTCACAAAAAATCCCTCGGCTGTATCTCATTTTAAATAAATAACAAGGTAATATTTATCTTTGGCATAACTCCATGTTATAAAGAGGTTTTGAATTAAGCAATTAAAAGTAGATTCTAATTCCTTACTAAATCGTTTGTAATTCTTTCGGATTTCTTGAGACTTCTCAACTAAAAATATTTCATTTTTTTGTTCTTGTTCCACTAATCCACCTACACATTCAACTATGTAAATCGTAGGATGAACTATCCTTAAATTTACAAAATTTGGTTCACTATGGACTTTGCTGCTAATCAATTTCACTTGGTCACGTAAAGCTGACGTAAACACATCTCCCTCGTTATTGTCATCCACTGAAAAACTTTGTCCAGCAGCAAATATGAGAAGTCCATGGTTAGTTTCATAATCCCAATCATGATAAAATGAGTCCAAAACTAAGTCAGTCATCGTTGATAGCTCTTCTTGCGTCTCTTCAAAGAAGGCTTTAAGTAATGTTGTTCGAAACTTTAGTGCTAAGCTTAATTCATTGCGATTTAGTAACACTTCCTCAGCAGGTGTGATAAATTGTTGAACTTTGGCAATAACGAGGTTGTTTTCACTCGCAATTGTACATGATTCTGGGCCTTTCCCAAACATCTTTTTCATCACCTTACATATGTAACTACTTAAATACGTTAAATCTTGTTGCCGACTTCCTTTTTTAATCATTTATACCAATTCCTCCTTCTTACAAAAAACGGAAACAAAAAAATGACCTAACTTCACAAACGTGAGAAGTTAGGTCATGAGTAAGACTTCTATACTATGTATATATTCTTTCATTTACCATATAAATAATATTTAATTGATATGCATATAAAACAGAAAGGTGATTAATGACAGCTAGACAATAATCACCTTAATAATACCATACTCCTCATTATTATTACAACCGTATTGATTATGATTTCATAGCTCCTGTTCGACGACAAAATTGGCTAAAGTATTAAAGCCATCAATTCGACACTCTACAACATCGCCTTCGCGAATAACCGTCGCTCCTGGTGTTCCTGTTATAATGACATCGCCTGGTAAAAGTGTCGTCACCTGAGATAGGAACGAAACGATATAGGCAGGATTATAAATCATATTTTCTACTTTGTTTTCATGCTGTATTTCTCCGTTTAATAAAGTAGCTACCTGTAAGTTTGTTACGTCTGGAACTTCATCCTTCGTGACGATTACTGGGCCAAAACTAAAGAACGTATCAAAACTTTTAGCCCGTTGCATAAACCGTGGATTTTTAGCATGAATATCCGCAGCCGTCATATCTAATGCCGCTGTAAAGCCAGCAATCACATCTTGAGCCTCTTCTTCAAGAATATTTTTGCATTTTTTTCCGATCAAAATAGCCAATTCTGCCTCTGCTGTCGTTTTTTTTGATTGTGAAGGGACTCGAATGATATCACCTGCTCCTACAATACTCGTATCAGGCTTCATAAAGAAAATAGGATCACCTCCTGCTACACCACCTAATTCAGATCTCATAGAGACATAATTCATTCCTATTCCCCAAATCTTACGTGGATTTCGGTAAGGAGGGGCATACGCCACATCATCAAATGGTAGAGCCACAAGTTCGTTAACCCTGTCTACTCCGCTCTCCCTATACCACTTCTCTAATTCTTCAATTTGCCCTGACTCGATCAAACCAAAACAAGACTCTGACCAATTTCTTTGTTCAACCTCATTAATCGTCTTAATCAAAATGACTCCATTATCATGGACAATTCCAGCTACTTCGTTGCTACCTAATTTCACCGTCGCGAGCTTCATCAGTATCCCCTTTTTTAGTTATTTGAATAAATAATCTGCCTGTTCATTGACCCATTGAAGTAAGCGCACATCCTGATTCGGCCCTGCTATAAATGAAAGAGCAATAGGCATACCATCGTAACCAGTAACTGGAACTGTTACTTGCGGCAAACCAGCTAGTCCAGCAATACAAGACAATTGCATCGTTTGTGCTCGACGTTTTTCAATTTCTTCACCTGATAAATTACGAAGAGGTGCACCTCCAGGAGTTGTCGGAATGATGAGTACACCATCATCGCCTAACATCTCAATCATTCTTGTTCGAATGTCTTCTCTAAACCTTTGCTCACTTGGACGATCTTCGTCCTTGAGAGTACTTGCCCAAACAAATCTCGCAGCAATATCTGGTCCAAAGCTTGGTTGCACTTCTGAGATCCATTCACCATGTGTCTTCCAGATTTCAAGCCCCTGCAATGTTCTGAAACAATTTGCCCATCTTTGCAGACCCCCTTGTGCAATAGTGACCCATTTTGATTTGGATGATTGCTCTAATCGATCAGCAAACAATGAGAGCACTTCTCTGCTCTTTTCATCAGCCAACTCCCAAGCATCTGTTCCAAAAAGAAAGTTTGTAAAAGGTTTCTCTATTAAAGTAGGTGAAGTCCCATCAATTAATTCATTTCCAACTACTAACAGTGATTTCGCATCCCTTGTCATCCACCCGACTGTGTCAAAGCTTTCTGCAAGAGGAATGACTCCTTCAATTGGCACAAGACCATGGGTCGGTCGAATTCCATAAACGCCACAATACGCCGATGGAATTCGAACAGAACCACCTGTATCAGTACCTAATGAAAAATCGACTAACTCAGCTGAAACACTAACAGCAGACCCACTCGATGAACCACCTGGAATATGAGAGAATGCTTTCGGATTAACGGGTGTACCATAATGAAAATTTTCTCCATTTAAACTGTACATCAATTCATCCGTAATCGTCGTACCTTGTAAGGAGGCCCCAGCTTGCAACAAGCGGTCTATTGCAAGCGCATTCTGCTGTGCCGGCTCATGCGTCCTTAACCAATCTGGATTTCCTGCACTAGCTGTAACTCCTTTTATATGAAATACATCTTTAACAGCAAATGTAAGCCCTAAGAGGTCTCCAGATTTTAAAGGTTTTACAATGATATCTTCATTAATAAACGCATTATAGCGATCCTTCACTTTTAGTCCCTCCCTTAATTACACACTTTCGATTCGTTCTTTACTTTGATACACATCTAACGCTGCTTGAACACCTTCTCCGACATTTAATTTTACTTTATGGCGCAGGATTACCGCTTCTAGTGAAGCAAGTGTTAGAAGAACATTTCGTTGCTGACAACTATATCCCATCGTCCCTATTCTCCAAATTTTCCCATGAAGAGGTCCGAAAGAACTCGCTATTTCAATGCCAAACTCCTCTAGAAGCATCGACCTCACCGAATCCCCATTTACTCCTTCAGGAATGTTCACACATGTAACCGTTGGTAGTTTATAAGCGTTATCCCCGAATAATGTTAGTCCCATCGCCTCTATACCAGCTATTAACGCCCGTTCATTTAAACGATGACGTTCAAAGCGATTTTCTAACCCTTCTTCAAGTATAAGACGCAGTCCTTCATACAAACCATAAAGCATCGTTGTTGCTTCTGTATGATGATTCAACCGTGCAGGGCTCCAGTAATCTTGCAATTGACTCAAATCTAAATAATTGCTGCGAATCTTTCTTGTATTTGAAGCAAGTTGGTCTTGAGAGACAAGACCCTTTTCAATTGATTTTCTCTCTAATAAAATGTTTTCAATCCGATCATTATATGTCAACGGCGCCATTCCTGCCGGCACCGACAAACATTTTTGCGTTCCGGTAATGAGCCCGTCAATGTTCCATTCATCCGTTAACACTTTCGTTCCTGCAACAGTTGCAACTGCATCAACAATGAGCAAGATGTCTTGTTCTCTACAACCACGTCCAATCTCCTCTAAAGGTTGCATTCTTCCAGTTGACGTATCTCCATGAACCATCGCCACGACTTTAGGTTGGATCTTTTTCATTTCGGCAATGACATCTTTCGGATCAAAGACACCTCCCCACTCACAATGCATCAAATGAACTTTAGCACCGCAACGTTCTGCAATCTCTGTAAGCAGCCCCCCAAAGCGTCCGAATGAAGGAATTAAGACGACGTCCCCTTCTTCAATTACACTACATAACATCGCTTCAATACCGGCTCTGGATGTACCGTCCACAGGAAAGGCCCAGTGATTGTCTGTTTGCAAAACCTGTCGTAGTTGATTCATTGTTTCGTTCATTAGAGACGTAAAAGTTGGGTCAAATTGACCTAAAATGGATGAAGACATTGCTTGTAAAACTCTCGGATCAACCTCTACAGGTCCTGGTGTCATAATTGTTCTTGCAGGAACATGTAATCTATTTGATGGTTGCATAATTTCTACCCTCCCAATATTCAAAAACGTTATTTAGCTAATTTCACTAATGTATTTAATAATACTCGTGTACCAACAACACAATCGTCTTTTTCTGTCCATTCTTTCGGATTATGACTAATTCCATCTTTTGACCTGACAAAAATCATTCCCATATTTGTGATATTTGTCATCATCAACGAATCATGACCAGCCCCACATTGCAGTTTCATAGTTGGAACGCTTAACTCTAAGCACGACGCTTCAATTACATCAACAATTTCACTTGAACACGTGGCAGGATCGACTGCTTTTTTGATATCAACCTCTGCTTTAACTGATCTTTTAGTAGAAATGCTCGTAATTGCGTTTGTTACTTCATTGACCATGCTAGTCCGAAGTTCCTTATCAACATGTCTTAGGTCAACAGAGAATGCTACCTTTCCAGGAATAATATTCACGCCACCTGGTTCTACTTTCACTTTTCCTACTGTTCCTACCCCTTGATATTTTGTTGCAAGTCGTTCCACTTCTAGCATAACTTCTGCCATTGCAAGAGACGCATCTTTTCTCATGTTCATTGGTGTTGCCCCGGCATGATCCGGATGACCTGTTAACGTAACCTCTAACCAAACCGGACCTTGTATATCTGTCACTATTCCTACTGCTAATTCGTGTTCTTCAAGCACTTTTCCTTGTTCAATATGCAATTCAACATATGCTTTTAAGTCTTTGGATTGTCTAATCGCTTGTTTATAAAGAGAAGGATCAAAACCCGCTTGTTCAAATGCTTCACCGTACGTTATTCCATTTGCATCTTTCAGTTGGAAAGTTTTCTCGTCTAGATATCCACTCATACCTTTGCTTCCAATGTACCCTGTCCCAAACCGAGTCCCTTCTTCATCCGTAAAAGATACAACTTCTATTGAGTGGGTTAGTTCAATTCCAGATTCTTTTATCGACCGAATGGCTTCCACAGCACCTAACACTCCAAGAGCTCCATCAAACAGCCCTCCTTGGAGAACCGTATCAACATGAGAACCCGTCATTACAACTGGTGCATCAGGATTCGCCCCTTCTAACTTTCCAATAATGTTTCCTACCGAATCCACACGTACTTCTAAACCTGATTCTTTCATGACATCTATAACGTATTGTCTTCCCTTTAAATCTTCTAAACTAAGCGAAAGTCTTGTAACACCTTCTTCAGTTACATTCGAACCTGCGCCAATCTCTCCTAACTTCATAAGTGTATCCCATAATCTCTGTTGATTTATTTGATGTGTTGCGATCAAACTATTCACTCCTCCCTTTACTAACTCAGCCACTATTGTTTCTTCATTGTATGGTATATAACTACGATCAGTCATTAGTCACTTCATCCAATAATTATCGGTATTTTTATTCAAACTAACTAATCAAATAATTGATTTTTTACGATCAAAACAGGACTAATTGCTATAACTAGCTTTATCAATGGAAGAAAACATCCCTTACGTTTTTTTTTAAAAAGGGGATGTCTTACTAAAGGTTCGGCTATAACCTTCTTAAGACATCCCCAAATCAAAATGTACGAGCAATGACAATCATACCTACTCTTCTATTCTTAATTTGAAGGTAAAAATTCTGTTGTAAAAATATCATTAACTTCAAATTCATTTTCTAACAGTCCTAATTCTAAAAGCTGATCAATTAGTGTTTGCCAGCGCTCTTCAGACATATAACCAAAGCCATGTTCCGCCGCATCTCCACCATATACAAAATCCTCTTGAGCATTTGTTTCAAATTCTAAGTCTTCAAGAGCAAGGTCAGGATTGGCCTTATGAATAACTTCATTGATTTCATCTGGTGAATCTTTATAGAAATTCCAACCTTCTACAAAAGAGGTTACAAACTTTTGCACTGTTTCTTTGTTATCTTCAACATAGTCCTTACTCGCAAACAACACGACATTATAAGGGTCAAATCCAGATTCAGACACCAGCATTGTTTCTGTTGCAACCCCTTCTTTATTCAAGAAAAATGGCTCTGATGTAACAAACGCTTGGCTAACAGATTCAAGATCTTCAATGAAATTGACATGCTGACCAGTATAACCCATTTCCGTAACACCACTTAAGTCATATTTACTCGTTAAATACTCCCAATAAGGGATTCCAGGTTGAATATACGCTGTTCTTCCGTTCATATCTTCAAAATCGTTAATTTCTTCACCTTCGTGGAACATTAACGCAGCTGGACTGTTTTGCATTGCTGCAGCTAATGTGACAAGTTCGATTCCCTCGTTTCTAGCAATGACGATTTGGTCAGCATGAGCTAAACCAAATTGAGCGTTTCCGGATGCAATAATTTGCATTGACGATACTTGCGGTCCGCCCGCTTCTATTTCTACATCTAAACCATGTTCAGCAAAAATCCCTTCTTCTTGAGCCGCATACACTCCACCATGCTGACTTTTTGGAAACCAGTTTAGCACGAGCTTAACTGCTTCAGAAGAAACGGAATCAGCCTCTCCTTCAATTGTACTTTCTCCAATTGAATCCTCTCCTCCACAAGCAGCAAGTAACATAACAACTAATACACTAACAACTAGCATTTTCATTTTGTTTAATCTCTTAAGCGTAATCATCATTTGACCCCTCTCACTTTATCTCTATTTTTCCTAGCGTTTCATTCCATACATATTTAACTACCACGATACGTACTGTACCCACCTGGTGCAATTAACAACGGAACATGATAATGTTCCCTTTCATTTGAAACGAGAAACTGAACAGGTACTACTTCTAGAAATTGTGGATCTTGATTTAAATTATTCTCACGATAATAATCGCCTACATGAAACTGTATTTGATACGTCCCCACTTGCATTTCATTATCTTCTAACAATGGCTTTGTCACTCGACCATCATCATTTGTTCTAGACTCTTTCACTTTTTCTAACTGATTGGTTTCTTTCATTCTCCACAGTTCAATCACAACATTCACAGCAGGCCTACCAGTACTTATGTCCAATACATGAGTTGTTATTTTCCCTGACACTAAGACCCCCTCCTTTCTTCCTATAACTTTACAAATTGCTATAATAAGAGATTGTTTAACGTTAGTAAACAATCTCTCTACATCCTATTTTGTGCTCATATTCTCATCTACTATCATATCAACAAGCCTAAACCTTGCAATTTTCTCAACTTGGCTAAGAGCAGTCTTAAACTCTTTTTCATACTGATTATTTATTCTTGTTTTCATGCTTTCTTTAATTGAATGTTTATCTTGACCTTTTACGGCCATGATAAAAGGGAAATCAAACTTCTCAATATACTTTTTATTTAGTAAGGAAAATTCGCGATACTCCTCTTCAGAAAGTTGACTTAATCCAGCGTTTTGCTGTTCATGTTTTGATGACTCTGAAACTTCCAACCTTGTCCCTAAATCTGGATGTGCTCTAAGTAAGGATAGCTTTAAAGACATATCAGCATTTGTCATTTCCTCAATCATCTTTTCATACATTTGATCAAGACTTGAGAATGGATGATGCCCAAAAGCGCTTTTTGCAACCCACGGTGAATGCTCAAACACAACTCCAACTGAATGCATAAATTCCTGTTCTGTCATCTTATTTACTTGTTCCATCGAGTAATTTATCATGAAACACCCACCTCATTTATTTTCATTTTTCAGCAACTTTGCTACTTAGTTATAGCCATATCATAAATTGTTACAATGATTCAGTCATTGTTCGCAGTAAACAAATGAAAAAACGTTTTTTGTACACTTCAACCAAACCGCAGTCGCATTAATAGATTGCACTCAGGAAACCTATGAATCTACTTATAATAAATAACCGTTTAGAAAGCTAGTACTGCAATGCTTTTCACTCAAAGCTACTCCCTTCCACTTGTCCTTTGTCAAAAAAAAGTAAGATTGTCAGATAAAGTAACTGAGAATTAGTTAGGAAAAGGAACCTTTTCCATTATCAATGTGATAAAGTCAAACAAATATTCATTCAGATTCAATATTCGTCCATTGCTCTATTTTGTACGAAATGACTAACTAAGTGATAAAAGATGTGAGATTTTCTAACGATAAAGTATTAAAATCGTCAAATTTCTTGTACATTATTCACAATGATATAAATGTAAATAAGGAGGACAAAATGAGGTTAATAGACATTTTAAACCTGCCGACATTCAATGAGACAACCGTAGTTGCAGGCGAACAAGGATTAAATAAAACAGTTCAATCTGTCAACCTTATGGATGCTCCTGATATTATTCACTATTTAACCGGTGAACAACTGTTACTTACAACCGCATATTCGATAAAAAACAATCCAAATGCGCTTATTGAGTTAGTAACACAAATGGCAAAACAAGGTTGTGCGGGACTTGGGTTAAAGACAAAGAGATTTATTGAGGAAATTCCAAATGAAGTAATTGAAATTGCAAACGAACTACATTTTCCAATTATCGAAATCCCTTTAAATTACTCTTTAGGTGAGATGCTAAATGAGGCATTGGGATGCATTTTAAAAGAACGAACGCATGAATTAAATTACGCCCTTAATATCCACCGTGAATTTACCGATATCGTTGTTTCAGGTGGCGGCTTCTCAAACATCATCGAAAGTTTAGCATCCATATTAGACCTTCCAGTTATTCTATTAAATTATCGTTTAGATATTATGGCTTACTCTCATGATATCGACAAAGAAGCGTTCTTCGATATTTATTGGTATATTCACGAGAGAATTCATCAAGAAAACCTTGATACATACAAGGTTTTAACCCTCCCAAAAAAAGATACAAATAGTGAATTTACAGAGTTCTCCATTTATCCAATTAGTACAACAAATCAACAAAAAGGCTATATTATTATTTTTGGAAGTACGTTATCAAATGAATCTTCCTTTACACTTGCCATTGAGCAAGCTGCAAATGTCATTTCATTTGAATTTATGAAGCTCCATGCACTTGAACAACATTCTAGAAGATTAAAAAATGAATTCTTCGCTGATCTTGTTGATGGTGCCATTCCAAATGAGGAAGAAATTATTAATCGAGGACGGACGTACCATTTAAATAAGTCACTTCAATACATTTGTATCACATGTAAAATGGATGATTCGTCTGACTTTTACCAAGATTCGTATCCTCTTCAAACCGAAAAAGAAATTAGTTTAAGAAGAGATCGAATTTATGAACTAATCGAATCTATCCTAACAAAACGATTTGAAAATTGTATCGTTTTCACGAAAGGAGATCTCTTTACAACCTTACTCGGTTTTGATTTTTATAACGATGAAATCGAAAAAACAGTATTAGATTCCATTAACGAACTTCAGTCAGACCTGTTTCAAGCTCTTGATTCCTCTATGTCATTCGGGATTAGCAACTATACTGAAAACTTGAAAGATATTCCGACATCCTTTCAAGAAGCAGTTGATGCTTTGCGCGCTGGCTATAGGGAGAACAAAAAGCGATTTATAAAAACATATCGAATCAAAGAACTGGCAGAGATCTTTAAAACGATTCCATCACAAAAGCTTAAAGAGTTCTATAAATCAACATTACGTGATTTAGCCTATCCGAAAGATAAAGATAAAGAAGATCTAGTCCAAACTCTGACTGTATTTTTAAACAACAATTGTCAAATATCAGAAACAGCTAAAATTTTATTTATTCACCGAAACACGGTCATTTATCGTATTAAAAAATGCGAAGAAATACTCGGAATTGAGCTAAAAGGTGCCGACGAAACATTAACACTTAGAATCGCCCTTTTCATCCGCTCATTTTTTAATAACCGCATTGAAAAACAGAACATCTAGGTTCTTATGGAGCATTGTTCTATTAGAATGACTCTAGACAAAGATAAATGAGGAACATACCAATAAACAATGCCACTATCTACCTCATCATAGAGGAGTGGCATTGTTTTTCATTAAAGCCTTTTGATAATCTGCCGGCGTATCAATATCAACAAGGATATTTGGATCATTAACTGGTAAGTGGTGTTTTTTTACTGAGCTAAGTAACCCTCTTCCTCCTTTATCACCTGATAGCGTAGATATATCTAACTTTTTAATATTCCCCCAATATAAAGGATGACCAGGTTTATTTTCATAGAAAGGCCTAATAACAAATGGACACGTCAAGCGTTTCTCTTTACCATTCCCTTCTTCAAATACTGACTGAATCGTCTTTGGCTTTATAAACGGCTGGTCGCCTAAGAAGAGCATTGCTTGGGAAAACGTAGGTTCAATGGTTTTCATAGCGATCGTAAACGATGTACTCTGCCCAAGCTGATACTTATCATTAATAATCCACCTACAGCGCGAAGAGGGAAGTGAAATATGTTCCATAATTTCATCTGCATTATGCCCAATGACAACGAATACTTGTTCAAAGGACTGTGCTAGAACGTGCTTAATCACATATTCTAGCAGGTACATTTGCTTAAATGGTAGCAGTTGTTTAGCTGTACCCATACGTGTCGAAGTCCCAGCCGCCAGAATAACTGCACAAATATCCTTATTTTTCAAAAAATCCTCCCTCTTGTCTATACAGTAGAGCATTCTTTTTTCTTTTTTTGTTCCATGCACGTTTGTAATTCCTCGCCTTAATCAACTCACTGATAATACTGATACTAATTTCCTCCGCTCCTTCAGCATCAATATCAATTCCAACTGGAGAGCGAATCCACTCTGGAATTTTATTCGGATGCAACAAACTCTCGGTTCTTCTTTTAGGCCCTAGTATTCCTAAATATTTAGGTGGGTTATTTATGAAATACGAAGCGATAAATTGATCACGGATGAAGCTATGAGTCATAATGAGAACATAACTATTATTTTTAATAGAGTTCTCGTTTAAAAAGGTCTCAGGGTGTTCTGTAACTAGTAAACTTGCTTGAGGAAAATTGAAAGCATTACACCTGCTATCTCTCGGATCAATGACAATTGTACAATAATCAAACTCAGCGGCTCTTCTTACGATCGGTTCTACATCTGGACCAGCTCCAAAAATATAAAGTCTATCGTTTGATTCATGTAGCTCGAATATGAAATGAGTTTTCAATTCAACATTGAATTGGTACTCAAACACGCGATGATCTTGATAGAATTGTTCAACATCGTCACGTAATACTTCCTCAAATTCAGGTGAACAACTAATCTTCCTTCCATTCGTTGTAAAAAATAAGCGTGCACCTTCCAGTTCACCGCCAACACCTCTTACAGATATAATTGAATCTCCTTGATCAAACTTAGCCAAAACCTGATGCCATAATGAAGCACCAGCATGGTCCTTCTCTTGCCAATAAAAAGGTTCTACCAATACTTTAATTTTTCCATTACACCCCGCTCCCTGCCCCCAACCAAGATCATCTTCTGATTGCAAATCATACGTTAGTGTTTTCGACTTTTTTTCTTTGATTACATTCATTGCATGGATTTGCAGATCCTCTTCCAAACATCCACCGCTAATTAACCCAAACTGCTCATAATTTTCCATAAACAGCATCTTTGCGCCTTCATGGCGGTATGCCGACCCTTCCACCTCGATAACAGTCGCTAAAGCGCATATACTCTGAGGATGCTTGTTTATCATTCTAAGATATTTATATAATTCTTTCATCACATACCTCTCCTTTAGCGGCGCATTCAGATAATCTCTTACAAATTCCCGTCAGAGCTTAGTCTTTTAAGCACACGATAAATTCCACCATACCCGGTACATCTACATAAATTACCTGATAATCCTTCTTTGAGCTCTTCGAACGTTGCATGAGGATGTTTATTTAACAGGGCTTTTAATGAAACGACCATCCCTGGAGTACAATAGCCACATTGGAATCCCCCTTCTTCTAAGAAGGCCTGTTGGATAGGATCGACCGCCTCCCCTTGACTAATTCCTTCTATTGTTTCTATTTTCTTGCCCTCACATTGGTAAGCCATAGTTAAACATGAATTCTGCTGTTTTCCATCAACCATAACCATGCATGCTCCGCATCTGCCAATCTCACAAGAAATCTTCGTACCTGTTAAATCCAAATCAGTTCTAATAATATCAACAAGACGTCTTGACGGATTCACATTTAGATTTACTGCTTTTCCATTCAACTCAAAAGACAGATTGTAATCAGCGGCATCTTCGGTTTTAATTGGTTTTACTTTATGGCTCATTCGCTCCCCCTCCTTCTTACTATTTATCTACTAGTATCCTTAATCTTATCTCCCACTCATAAATCAGCGTATTCCCCTTTATTTCATTTAGAAAAGAGACTATACTCTTTTCTTCTCAAAGGTTTGCACTTGTTGCAAAAGCAGTTCTGGCTTAAGTGGCAATTCCGTGACCCAAACTCCCGTTGCTTGCTTAATCGCGGAAACAATGGCTGGAGCTAAAGCCACCGACCCCACTTCTCCAACTCCGCGAGGACCAAATGAATCCCCTTCTGGAAGTTCGTCAATCGCTTTTACACAATGAGCTTCAGGTACGTCAAAAATAGTTGGAATCAAATACGTATCTAAATTTTTTGTCACATATTTACTTGAACTCATCACGGCATCTTCTGTAAGAGTAAATCCAAGCGCCATAACACTACCGCCTTCAATTTGACCTAAATAACCCATTGGATTTATTACCGGTCCAGCCGCTACCGTATGATCAATTCTCTTTGCAATGACCATTCCCGTTAATAAATTGACTTCCACCTCACAAATAACGGAAGTACTTGTATATAGGTAATGTCCGCCCATAATCGGATCAGGTGTAACAGGATAATGAAATTCCGTTGTACATTCGAAGTCATGATTTCCACTTACTAGCTGTTTATAGGTTATGACTTGTTTTAATGACTCTTCCTCATCAGAGGTTTTAGTCCATATTCCCCCTATGCCTGTTTGTAACTGTCCCTTCGGATATCCGGTTACCTGACTCGTTTTCGTAAATAATGCTTCTAGAAATGGTACCTTCAGTCGATTTAGTGATTGCCATACCATGTTCGTCGTTCTCGACGCCGTGGAAGAACCACTTGGCGGGACAAGATCGGTATCGCCGATAATGATCTGAATATCCTCTTTGCTACATTGGAAATGATCTAATAACAAAATTTCTAGCGTTCCAATAAGTCCTTGACCGAATTCTTCATGACCAAAAGCAACTTCAATTTTCCCCTCTTTATTTAATCTGATCGTTCCGCCAGCATGATCAGGAATTCCGTACCCTAAACCGGATCCGTGCATTGCAATAGACACTCCAATTCCACGCTTAATCCATGGTTTAGTTGATTCTATAATTCCTGTTGCTCTTTTTTCCCAAAGTGGTGATTGTTTTATGCCTTCCCATACTTGTTTTGGGCCATTTGTTGGGACAATTCGTTGCCCCATTGGACCAAGATCATCGATTTTCCGTAAATTTCTCTTTCGTAATTCCCAAGAATCGATCTTCATTTTTTCTGCAAGTCGGTCGATCTGACCTTCTAATGCAAAAATGACTTGATTGCCCCCAAAGCCCCTGAACTCACCTGACACACCATTATTCGTATAAACCGCCTTGCCTTTTACATCAACATGAGGGATACGATAAGGTCCGAGGGCATGTTCAGTTGCAAAGTTTAATACAGGCCCGCCGAGTGTCGAGTACGCACCCGTATCAGAAAGAATCGTAACTTGATGAGCCAGAAGCTCACCTTCAGCATTCATACCGGTTTTCATCGTCACTTTCATCGGATGTCGTTTTAATCCTGCTACGACAGACTCCCATCTTGAATAGTGCATTTTAACTGGCTGCCCACAGGAAAGGGATAGCAATGCACCATAAGGCTGAACATTTAGCTCATCCTTTCCACCGAAAGATCCTCCAATAGGACTTGAAATGACTCGAATCCTTTCCTCATCCATATTTAAAATACGAGACAATTGCATTCGATCTTTATATCCATGTTGTGTTGGAGCATATACAGTTAACCTACCATCTTCACTCGGTACAAAGATTCCTCCTTCGGTTTCAAGGTACGTATGCATTTGGCGCGGAGTCAAATACGTTTCACATACAACAAACTCACATTGTCCGAATCCGACATCAAGGTCGCCTCGAGAATAATTAGTTTGGTGAAGGATATTGCCATCTTTGTGTAACAACGGCGCCCCTTCTTTTAAAGAAGCTTCTGGAGTATCGAGTACTGGCAAATCCTCATACTCGACTTGAATTAATTCTAGAGCTTTTGCTGCTACCTCTTCCGATATAGCAGCAACTGCCGCTACAGCATCTCCTTCAAAACGAACAACATCCTTACAAAAAACTGGTTGATCAGGAGTACTAATGCCAAATCCATTTAATCCAGGAATATCATGATGAGTTAAAACAGCTACTACTCCGGGATATTCAAGTGCTGCTTGAGAATCTATGGAGAGGATTCTCGCATGCGCTACGTTACTTCTTAACACTCTTCCATATATCATGTTTGGAAACTTGATATCAGTTAGATACCTTAGTCTACCTGTTACTTTCTCTTCTCCGTCAGGCCTCATTTTCCAGTTACCACCACTTGAATTACGATCCAGCCACATTTGTTACACCTCCCAGATGATTCTTTTCCCATCTGTCAAACAACTCACTCACTAATAGATTCGCTACAACTGTTTTTTTATACTCAGCAGAAGCAAACGCATCGGTTGTTGCTTCAAACTCTGTTGTAATTGACTTATAAATGCTTTTAAAAAGCTCAGTTGAACCACTTCGATTGCAGGTCGCTAATTCTGTTGCTGACAGCCGTGCCGGTACGGGACCTCCGCCTGCCGCGAGCAAAACACTTCCAAACAACCCGTTATTATCGACTGTTCCCTTGCCAGCTACAGTGACTAGTGAAGCCGTAAACGTTTCTCTCCTTCCGACTTTTATAAAAAAAGAAAAATCGTCTTGCGCCTCAACTTCAATTGTGAGACCAACTAACATTCGATTATCCCTTTTAAACTGATTTGCTTGTAACGTAATGAGCCATTGCTCCAATGGTTCTGTTTCAATCGTTTGACCATTAAACCATCGTAATTTTGCCTCATATATAAGAAAAACAGGAATCGTATCTCCTGCCGCAGTGTAAATATTCCCACCAATTGTTGCTTGGTTACGAATAGAAGGAGCAGCAATACGACGACAAGCTTTCACAAGAGAAGGGAGATATGTCTGCATCAGTTCACTTTCAATACAGTTTGCCAAAGTAACTTGTGCACCTATGACAATTTCCCTTTTCCCAAAAGCTAACTGCTCCGTCACTTCCTGCATTTCAGCTATCTTTTCCAAGCTTATAAGATTAGTAGACATTTCTCGTAAATTTGCCTCCCATTGTGTACGCAACCATGTTCCACCTGATACAAGGCAGTATTCCCCTATTCCAATATGATTCTGAATTTCCCATGCCTCTTTTAAATTGGTAGGACTCCAAATCTTCTGTGCTGTCAACATTTCCTAAACACCTCTTTCTCTAAATCACTCACTAAAGAAGTTGAATGTCACACTACGTTCACCGTAAACGAAATATTCCCATAATTTAAATGATAAGATGAGGTATTCACAGAGTCATTATTCACACTACCTAAAAATGAATTCTCAGATTGTGAAATTGAACTAAAAAAAGAATAGGAACAGCTAACCAAAACAGCAATGTTCAAAAATGAATGCCCTCCAAGCAATGTACGGAGCCATTGCAATGGTTTAAAAAGCCTTCTATGAGTGGGAAAGCGCACAACGTGTGGAGCCATTTCCGCTTCCTCGATGGACTTTTTCAGTGCCCTCTGATTTTTACCTTTTTCAATGCTGCATACTTGCCTTCTTTTCACTTTTTACGAAAGGGTGATCGCCACGTTGCTACATTGTCACATTTCATGACTAACATTTTTTTGAAGTAATAATATTCACATTAACCACCATGTTTTTTCGTGTTTCTTTCTGTTTAAAACAGTTAAAATACCTAAGATGATTTAGTATTCTTTTATCTATTTTGTACGATTTGACTAACTCAAACACTTAATTTGGAAGATAAGCTGACAGGAAATTTCTCTTTAAATGAACAGTAATTGTCCGTATGCAAGTAGAGAAGTAATAAGAATAAGTTCGAAGATGCGGAGCGAAGTGATAAATAGTTTCCATTTCAAGAAAAACAGCGAAGATTTTAATACTCTTCACTGTTGCTCGGTTATTTTTGACACTGCTTACAGTAAAATGACTTCCTCGACGAAATTACATCTTTTATGATGACACCACCACATCGCGGACAGGGCAATCCTTCACGCTCATACACATAGCAATGGTTCGAATAGTTACCTGTTAGTTGATCTTTTTTATGAACAGGTACATCCATATACCCACCGAGACGAATTCCTCTTTGTAAAATTGTGTGAATGGCTTTAAATAACTGCTTTATTTCTTCATCTGTTAATTCATTCGCTTTTCTAATTTGCAAAACTTGAGCCTCAAAACAAATTTCATCTGAATATAAATTTCCAATACCAGCTAGAAATTTTTGATTTACTAACGTTGTTTTTAACATGCCTCTTCTTTTGGCGATAAGCTCTTGAAATAAATTTTCTTTAAATGTTGGTTCTAGTGGTTCTGGACCAAGATCACTAAACGCTTCTTGTACTTGCTCTTCTGTGACCAAGTGCAAATACCCTAAACGTAACCCGATAAAAAACAACTTCATCGCACCTAATGAAAGCGTCACTTGCTTCGTGCGATCGATTTCACCTTCCTCATCCGCTACATACATTAATCCACCTAACATAAGATGTAGCAATAAACTTTTGCCTGAATCAAGCTTAAATAGTAGGTGCTTTGCTCGACGTTCAATTGCCATAATCGTTCTGCCTTGAACTTCTGTTGTAAATTGTGTGACAGGAACATTAATCGTCTTTTCCCTTGTTACAATAACTTCACTAACAGACTTCCCTACTACCTTTTCACTTAAAAGGAGCTTATAATTTTCCATTTCCGGTAGTTCTGGCACACGATTCACCCTATCCTATAAAAGTTCAAGCTTGTATTGATCATTTGGTTTCATTTGTAAACAAACGTTTGTTTAAAGAAACCTACACATTTCACATATTCTTTTTCTTTTGATCCAATGTACGGGGTTCTGATGGACGGTTTTTCAGAAGGATAAGTGGAGCACGAATCATAAGATCAAGCCATTCTCCAAATTTATATGGGGCAAACGGCGCTGTATAGTAACTCCCGAAGCTCCTTAATCCAACTAAATGAATATTAATTAGAATATATGTTATGACAATCCCGAACAAACCAAATATAGCCGCCGAAATCATAACTAAAAAGCGTAGTAGTCGAAACGTAATGCTGACATTATAAGCCGGGATAGCAAAGGATGCGATTGCTGTAATAGCGACGACAATGACCATAACAGGACTTACGATTCCAGCACGAACGGCTGCATCACCGATAACGAGACCTCCTACAATCCCGATTGTTTGTCCAATTGGCCGAGGCAATCGAATACCTGCTTCTCGTAATAACTCAAACGTGATTTCCATTAAAAAGGCCTCGATAAAACCAGGAAACGGTACACCTTCTCGCGTGCCAGCAATAGAAAGCGCAAAAACTGTTGGAATCATTCCTTGATGATAAGAAACCATTGCAATGTAGAGACCAGGTAAAAACACAGCCATAAAGGCAGCTAAATAACGAAGCATTCGAGTGAAGGAACTAATATGCCAACGGTCGTAATTATCTTCAGTTGCTTTCATTAAATCACTAAACGTTATCGGAGCCATTAAAATAAACGGCGTTCCATCTAAGACAACAACCACTTTCCCACTGCTTAAAGCATTAATCGTTTTATCCGGTCTCTCCGTTCTTAATATCTGCGGGAACGGAGAAAGCACATTTTCTTCAATGTATTGCTCAATCACCCCTGTTTCCATCGTAATGTCTTCATCAAGACAAGAAAGTCTGTATCGTATTTCCTCTACAAGATCCATGTTCGTAATCCCTTTTACATAAACAAGAGCAAAATCAGTTTTAGACCGACGCCCTAACTGGCCAAATTGCACTGTCAAGTTTGGATCGCGTAACCGTCTACGGATTAACATGACATTCGTATGGAGAACTTCATTAAATCCATCACGCGGTCCCCGAACAATAACTTCACTTTCAGGCTCCTCAATACCTCGTTGATTAAATTGCCTTGTCTCAAATAAAACTAGCTTATCTATTCCATCAATAACAAGAAGAGTTTCGCCAGACATAAGATTCAAAATGGCTTCATCAAACGTTTGTTTAACAGATAACTCAATGAAAGTAACAACTTCTGTCAATAGATGCTCTAACAATTGATCAGTTGAAAACTCTTGATTCGTCTCAGCAAAATAGATGAGCGGCTTAATAATTCGATCCTCAATACCTGAATCAAAGGCAAGTCCATCAACAAAGTATAAACTAGCTTTTAAATTAGCGCCGATTTTAAAATTTCGTTGAACGATATCATCACTTTCACCAACAATGTCTTGAATCGTCTGGTTCATGACTGAAAGATCTTTTGAAATCTCAAGCTTAAATTCATCAGCCTTCCGTACCTTCTGTTCATTTAACCTTTTTAATAGCCTTCTATACATACCCTCACCTTATTTCTGTTCTAACTGTTCAATTGTCATATGATGACGTATTTTTACTTTTGCCTCTACATGAATCTCCGCTTGCGAAAAAGCTCCCCCATTTCCGTCCCAATGATCTTTTATCTCCTGCCAATAAGAATAATTATTGATTTTTACTTGTTCATGAAGTTTAAAAATGTCTGTATGAAATTCTGTTTGCATCTTCTCAATCACTTTATTCGCCTGACGTTCAATTTCTTTTGCAACCGCTTCTTCAAGCTTTCGAATTGTTTCTTGCGAGTCAAGATCTATGCTCTCAATCCAGTTATCAACAAAAAAGCCCTCTGTTTTAATCGTTATATCGAAAACATCTTTCCCTTCTTCATGTTTATAACGAATCTGATTATCCGCACTATCCGTCTCATAGACAAAAGGTGACTGCTCACTTCCGTAGAAAGCTTCTACTATTTCATTTTCTATTTCACTTGTTACCCAACCATATCCTTGAACGTCATACTCCCCAAGCCAGCCAACCATTTTATTTTCTTTTCCAAGAAAAACCGCCGCGCCCGCTACATTAAATTCTTCCGTTTGAACAATTCGCGGGACAATATAACTTTGATCACTAATGATATTATTTATTAATTCACCAATAAACTTTTGTGGCGGAGTTTTATGACTTCTACCCGCGTTGTCGCTTATCATATTGATTGATAACGCTGGCGTTGTTTCTAAAGGCAACTTATTTTCTAAAATTTCATACCCCTTCCCTTCTGATATAAGGACAAGAACATCCCGTCTCATTTCATGATCTCTGATAAATAGATCGATAAGATGTTTAATGATTCCTTCTCGAGCTAATTCCTCGTTAATAATAACTACTTTTAAATGTTGACTGTTCATCTTACGACTTCTCCTAGCGGCAAAATTACGGGAATTTTTAAAACTAGTCATACCAGCCGAACGAATGTTAAAAAAAGGAACTCCACCAGAACCACCTTCTTCTCCTCCTCCTTCAATTTGACCGGGAATAACCACGTGATTTGTCAATTGGAACATTCCTTTTGGAACAGGTCTACCGGTTTCTCTTTCATACTTTTCTATTACTTCTTCATCATCCAACGGGTCTAAAGCCGTAGCTAAAACAAAGCCTATTTCCTCAATTTCTGTTATATCCCAACATCCAGGTAAAATGAATAGACAAACGAGAAGAAGCGTTACAACCTTACCTTTCATTTGGCTATCTCCTTACTTTGTTGCTGATTCCTATTCTTTCTAGACCTAATCCAAACTGTTAGAAAACCGCTAATCAATCCTAAGAAAATGAGAGCTGCGCCAGTATAACCGACTAAACCGCCTAATAGAAATACTTCATCTAAATTGTTTGGTATAAAGGCAATTATATAAGCAAAAAAGGTAACAACTGCAGGAATCCACATTCCTTTGGATGTTTTTAATAATTCATTTTTAATCGTTTGAACAGCAAGAAGATGGATGATCGCCATTGTATTAAAAATAGCCATGATCCAAATGGTGATCATTACTGGCTCAAATCGTTCAATTAATCCTTCTACTATTTCTACTTCTTGTGCTAACGCAACCGTCGGAAATACAATTACTTTCGCACCGTCAACAGATAAGACCGTATACGAGACAATAACAATGAGAAAGTACAAAAACGCTACAAAAGATATCCCAAGATTTAAAGGCAAAGCCCTTAAGTTGCTTGTCTTCATATAGGCAAGCCAAAAAAACAATAATTCTATTCCCAAAAAAGAAAATATAGTTGGTTCAAAGGCTGATAATAATGGTTGAAATCCCATTGGTAAAATTGGGCGAAGTTCATTAATTGTCATACTATCAATATTAAATAGGAGTAGAATCACATAGACAAAGATGATAAAAGGGATAAACATTAAATTTAAATGGACTACTCCTTGAACACCTTTTGTGACTGCATAGGTTGTTGTTAGCAGAATAATCGCAAGCGTGATTTCTGGTGGCGTTCGATCGAGCAAATACATGCGGACAATAACCGTAAGTATACGTGCTTCATAAGCTAAAAATGGGATAAAATAAAGGGCAAAACAGATAGCTAATAGTTTTGCGATCCATTTCCCAAACCCTGTTTCACCAATAAATTGTAAAAGGTTTTGTCCAGGAAAATTCTGTTGAAGGCGAACCATCAAGGAAACCAACGCCATTATAATCACACTACTCAAAAGAACTGAAATCCATCCATCTCCAGTATCCATCGCTTCAGCCAATGTACGTGGTAACGTTAACACCCCAATAGCAAGTAACATCGAAATTAACGTTAAAGACATTTCCAGAGGGGATATACGATACTGGTCTTGATTGGTCATGCGATTCACCCCTGCCCATTATTGGATTTATTATTATTTTGCTTGACGCTTTGCATAGTCTTGGTTCGTTGGCGCTGATTTTCTTCCTTCATCCAAGGAAGTTTCAAGATTTGATTTAACCACCTATTAACAAATTGTATAGTTAAGATAAGCAGTAATGTTGCCACACCAGTCCAAAATGTAAACTTGACAGGCAAGAAGCCGAATAATCGATCGATCAACTCTTCCATAGGTTCACCCACCTAATAAAGTTCTCTTCTTATTTAGCTTTCGCATAATCAAATAAATTATGTTTATTTTTATAAGATATTGGTAGAAATGGAGGAGTTATCATTGGAATGATTAAGTTGCTACAAAAGTGTTTTACAAGCACAAAAACCACTTTGGAGTATTGTTACATACTCCAAAGTGGTTTTCTTCAACTGTTGCCTTTACAGCAATGCTTAAAAGACTTTAGCCAGTTCCCATTTCTTGATTTTAAAGTTGCTCTTTTTTGATGCTTGGAATCGTATTGTTTCGTTATCCGGCGCTGGGTAAAAACGAGCAGTAAACGTTTCTTCGCCTCCATTAATAAAGATTTCAAGAGAAGATGTATCAATAAATAAATGTAAAGAGGATAATGTATCGAGTTGACATTGACGTTTTTCGACTACACCATCAACGTAACTTTGTCTTTCAAGCGTGAAGATTTTTTGTTCTTTTGAATACGCTATTCTAGCCGCTCCTCCGATTGAGAGATCGAAACAGCCGTCTGAAACAGCAATATCCTCTAAAATCAATTCAACAGCCTTTCCACTCACACCCTTAAGCTGTACGGATTCATTCTCCATTTCAACTTCATGTTCGATTGCGGCTCCTACTCTTAAATTCTCCATCTCTTGCACTGGTAGTTGAAAGATTTTCCCTTCGACAAGCTGCAATTCACGAGGGATGGTCATGTTATGTAACCATTGATGTTCAATCGTCGGATGGTCTTGTTCATCTTGGTCAGGGACACTCATCCACGCAAACAGTAATCTGCGCCCCGATTCGTCCTCCGTTGTTTGAGGAGCATAAAAGTCAAAGCCTCGATCTAACTCAACGAATTCACCATGTTCGTATGTACCTGCTTTTACATCAAATGTTCCAACTACATACCCAGCTTGATACACATTCTGATATTTCATTCCATCAGCCTCTAGTCCCTGAGGAGAGAAAATCAGTGCATCCAACCCGCTGAGGTAAAACAGATCGGGACACTCAAACATATAACCAAAATCAGCAAGTTTTCCTGTTCCTCCACCTGTTAAAATCCCAATATGTGTCCAATCAACTAAATTGTTTGAACGAAGCAGAGCAACAGCCCCTTTTAATTCTGTCGTTTGAGCTCCAACAACCATAAAATATTGACCGTCCTGCTTCCAAACTTTTGGGTCGCGAAAATGAGCGGTATATTGTGATGGTAATTCGACGACGGGTCCCTTTTTTTCAAATTGAAGGCCATCACTTGAAACAGCAAGACATTGATACGTCTTTCGGTCCCCATTCTCATCTTTCACGTTCCCCGTGTAATAAACATACATTTCCCCGTCATGTTCAATCGCGCTTCCTGAATAACAGCCATTTTTCTCATACCACTCAGAAGGGGTTAATGCAATTTCTTCATGCTTCCAATTCACTAAATCTGTTGATGAATAATGTCCCCAAAACTTTGCTCCATGCCCTGTTTTAAACGGCATCCACTGATAATAAAGATGATACGTTCCGTTCCATTGAATGAAGCCATTTGGATCATTTAATAATCCGACTGGAGGCATAATATGGTAATGCAAGCGATAAGGATCCTGATCGACTAATTTCTTCTGCTTTTCTATTTCATCATAAGCTTTGTTCCTTAGTTGTTCATCCTTATTCATGGTTATCCCCTACTTCCTAAAAGGTGTTTTCGCACTTCCTCAAGAGTAGGTAGTGCTGTCATCGCACCTTTTGTTGAAGCAGCTAACGCGCCCGACACCGCAGCAAACTTAGCCATTCGAACAGCCTCTTCAAGTGAAAGGGTCTTGATATTTCCTTCATATTCATGCAATGAATACAACATGCCTGAGACAAATGCATCTCCAGCACCGGTCGTATCAATCGCCTTTACCTTTAAAGCCGGCACATGTTTATGTCCCTCTGACGTAAAGACATAGCTCCCCTCTGCTCCTAGTGTAATAATCAGTAACGGAATACGATATTCCTTTAACTTTTCTACACCTTTTGTAATGTCTTTTTCCCCAGTAATAAATTCCAACTCTTCTTCTGATATCTTTAGAAAATCAGCATGAGCGAGCATAGATTTGATCGTTTCTTGTGCTTGCTCTTTTGAATCCCAAAGACTTAAGCGTAAATTCGGATCATAGGAAACAATCATTCCTTTTTCTTTCGCTACTTGCACGGCATGTTGCGTCGCTTCTTTTGCAGGGGAGCTAATCATTGAAATTGAGCCAAAATGCAAAACTTTATGATTCTCAAAATCATCCTCCACAATCTCGTTAGCTTCTAAAAAGCGATCTGCACTTGGATCTATGTAAAAGTCAAAGCTTCGCTCTCCGTCTTCTGCATTAGTAACAAAGACAACACCCGTCCGTACATCTGGCGTTAAGAGCATTCGATTCGTTTGTACTCCGTATTGCTTGAGTGTATCACGTAGGAATCTGCCTAATACGTCATCCCCAACCTTACCTGCAAACGTTGACTTAATCCCTAATTGAGCTAATCCAACAGCAACATTAGCCGGAGCTCCACCAGGACTTTTTTGATAGGACGTGTTGGTCTGATCCAATGGTATAAAATCAATTAGTGCTTCCCCTAAAGAAATAATTCCATTTTTCATTATCATGTTCCTCCCATGTCAGTTTCCTTCTATAATGATCCTTTCCTAAATAACAAAAAAAAATCATAAAACAAAGAGAGTATCTCTAGTAAGGTCTGTCCAATTTATATCTAATAGGAAGCAGATCCTTGGATAAGAGGTACCCTCTCCATTGTAATAGATCATCAATAGAAATCACACTTATTTTGTTTCTTCTTTCCAACCAAGTAGAAGAGTTGCAACAAAAGCACCTGTTACTGCGATAAGAAAACCAATTCCGTAGTTTATTGGGTCTTTCGCAATTGCAAACATCGGAATTCCTGTTAACCCAATCCCATTAGCCATTACTTGAGCAAACACAATATACGCTCCTCCAAGAGATCCTCCAATGGCAGCTCCAATAAACGGACGACGGTATTTCAAATTCACACCGAAGATGGCTGGTTCTGTAATTCCAAGGAAAGCAGAAACAGATGCAGGAAGAGCGATTCCTTTTGTTTTCTTATTTTTTGTTTTAAAGAATACAGCAAGCGTCGCTCCCCCTTGTGCTACATTCGCCATTGCCCAAATTGGCAATAGATAGTTCCCTCCGATTTGAGCAAGTAATTCTGCTTCAATCGCGTGAAAACTATGGTGAACCCCTGTTAATACAATCGTTGAATAAAGACCTCCAAAGATAAGTCCTGCAATCGGGCCAGCTGTGCCGTAAATGGCATCTAACGCTGTTGTAATCCCGTTGCCGAGTGCTCGTCCGAGTGGACCAATCACTAATAGAGCGAAGAAACCAGTTAAAATAACAGTTAAAAAAGGCGTTAATAGCAAGTCAACAACATTTGGAATCACTTTTCTTAGCCCTTTTTCAATTTTCGCCATAACATACACAGTTAACAAAACAGGAATAACTGTTCCCTGGTACCCTAGCATTTCCACACCAAACCCAAAAAAGTCTAATGTTGATGGTTCAGCATTCGATAAACCCCACGGATTAAGGAGCGCTGGATGTGTCATAATTCCACCGATAACAGCTCCTAAGTATGTGTTTGCACCAAACTCTCTCGCTGCACTATATCCAATTAAGATCGGCAGGATAATAAAGGCCGCTGATGAAAACATATCTAGCATGACAAAAAGGCCACTTTCTGGGTCAACCCAGTTATACGTATTCATCATTCCAAGTAGACCCATTAACATACCTGCTGCAACAATGGCAGGAATAATTGGAACAAATATGTTCGAAAGCGTACGAGCGAACCTTGCAAAAGGATTCATTTTTCTTTTAGCCGCATCACTATGAGAAGCTGGTGCCTTCTCTTCCTCTTCGGACACGCCAACAAGAGGACCAAAATCAGCAAATACTTTGTTTACCGTTCCTGTTCCAAATATAATTTGGAATTGACCTGAGCTAGAAAATGCTCCTTTTACCCCGTCTAATTCTTCAATCGCTTCTTTGTTAATTTGACCTTCATCTGAAATAACAAGACGAAGACGAGTCGCGCAATGTGTCGCACTAACGACGTTCTCTTTCCCACCTAGTAGTGAGACAAGTTGTTTAGCAACTTCACGATGGTTCATGATATTTCCCTCCTACAAACTTTATAATATAAAAAAGACCTAAAATATATAAAGTACACATAGGTAGTTCAAAGACGAACTACCTATGTCGCTTTATACATTTTAGGTCTTGCCTGCTTTACCAGTTACAATCCTACGATATAATGTTTTCATTGCTCTTATCTTACATGATGTAAACGTTACCGTCAACATACAACGACAAAATCCTATTGGCAATTTTCTCTATTTCATCAACCGTTGAATATGTAACGAAATATAGGCGATTTCTGAAGGAGGAAAGCTAATACCGTACTCTTCGTTTAAGTATTGTGCGACAGATTGAGAGCATTCGTAAGCAGTTTGATATTTTATTTTGATGAGATTCAGCATATCTTCATCAATTGGTTCAAATTCACTTCCTTGCTCGATCCGATTTAAGGCAAAACGCAAGTGCGTAATTAAACGCTGGTAATTTATACTCGATTCCTCTATTTCAATTGCCATTGTTTGTTCCACTTTTTCAATAAAGTCACGTAAGATCGTCGCTTTTGTCATAGAGTCGCTCATTGAGTGTCCACCTAATTTGGCTGTATGAATATGAAGAGCAATATGAGCAACTTCATCTAAAGGAATATCAACTCCGAGATCTCTTTTTATTTCTTCTTTAGCCCATAATCCAATTTCAAACTCCTTTTTATATAAAAGCTTAATTTCATTCGTTAGTTTGTTTTGAATCGTAAATCCTTGATCTAATCTTTCTAATGCGAAAGAAAGATGGTCCGTTAAAGCAACATGAATGTGATCATTTAATGGTTCCTTTAAATGGCCTTCCGCATAACTTATGATTTTCTCTGCAAGATTTATGTGTGCCTCAGGTAATGTAGCTAGCAACTGTTGAAACTTCTCAGATGATTGTTCGTGTAAAACAAAGATCTTTTCTATTTTATCTTTCGGAATAACGTCATTTTTTCTTTTTTGAAAAGCAATGCCATTTCCCATTACGATCTTTTCGTTTGGTCCGTCAATGACGACTACAGCATTATTGTTTAAGATTCGAAAAATACGCATACTCATCCCCCGGTCAAAATGATATTGTTTATGTTATTACATCTTACCATGAATTGAACGTCCTCCCTTCTTATAAATAGAAAGTTAAGAACTATGCCTTATACTGAAATAAAAAGCCCTTTGCCTTTAAAGCAAAACGTATTCCCGTTATAATTGATGTAAGATTGCGGGTTAAATTACAGTAAACGATCTTTATAGGGGCCAATAATATGAAAATGGAATTTGTGAAACTAAATGAAATTATAGAATTATCCAATGGCGGGCATATTTTATATGTATACGAGGATATAGAATGTTATGTAGACAACGCTGTATCCTATATCGTTAGTGGCATTGAAGAGAACCATCATCTTATTGTCATTGATAGCAAAGAGAGATACCTTCTCATAGAAGAAAGACTAAAGCACCATCTTTCTTCAGAAAAATTATCCATGGTCCATTACATAAATAATTTTGACTTTTATAGAGTGTACGGTGATTTTCACACAAATAATATTCTCCTGCATTTTCAGGAACTTATCGATCCTTTTTTTAACGATGATCTTCCGATTCGAACTTGGGCACATGTCGACTGGAAAGAGCAAAGCGATATAGACCTTAAACTAAAGGAATTTGAAGATGAAGCCGATAGCACTGTAAATGACGCTGGACTTGTATCCGTCTGTGCCTACCCAGCTAACTCAATAACAGTTTCCCTCCATATGAATATGATGCGCAATCATGAATATTTAATGACAGATAAAGAACTAATTCGTTCAAGCCTATATGAACATTCGAACAAGACAGTGATTTTCCCTTCCTTATCTGTTCAGAGCAAATTGCAATCCGAAATGGATTTATATAAACAAAAGCTAGATTTTGTTCATGTCGTCTCACATGAAGTTCGCAACCCTCTTACTGTCATTAAAGCTTATTGCTCGGTTATTATGAAGCAAGAGTCCGGTTTAAGTAAGGAGAACCTTTTAAGAATGAGGGATATACACGATTACGTTGACGTCATTGATCATGAGATGAATCACATTATTCAAACAGAACAAATGCTTTCTAAAGACTTACTATGGAAAAAAGAGATCATTGATCCACTTCCAGTTATTCGTGAAGTCATTGAATTTATGTCTATTAAAGCGCGGACACAGCATCAAATTCTTCAAGAGACAGTAAATATCAAAGGAAGCGAACAAATACTTGCTAATAAGATCGGGTTAAAGCTCGTGTTATCAAATCTTTTAAGCAATGCGATTAAATATAGTGAAGAGCGATCAGTCGTTTCTTTTTGTGTTTCCTCCTACGATAATTCATTGATCATTCAAGTCAAAGATCAGGGAATTGGTATGAGTATGGACCAAGTAAATAAGCTATTTAAAAAGTATGGAAAAGTAAATCCCGATAAAAGCGGTTCCGGAATTGGGTTATATATGGTCAAAAAACTCGTTGATCAATTTAAAGGTGACATTCATATCGATAGTCAACTTGGTAGAGGCACTGACGTCATTATAACCTTTCCATTATCGATCTAACATTCCATGTTCGGAGCGTTTATAAGAACGCTCCTTTCTCATGTAAGCACTAACTAGTTAAATAAGTAACATCACCAAAATTAGCTTTATAAAGCTTTTCAAAAATCTCGATGCCCCCAAAAAATTGCGTGTTATACGATCTATCCTCATCTACAGTCCAGGCCGTCGCTAATACCGTATGACAATAACCCCAGAGAAGAAGTCGCTCTTTGTCTAAATGAAGTTCTTCCGTAAAAATCTCTACTCGCTTTTTTATTACGTCATAAGCGTTATGAACTGGTAGCTTATTCAACATGTATTGAATAAGATCGTACTCAACCTCCCCAATTAAGCCCTTTGGGTCAATTGCCGTCCAAGTTCCATTTTCAGATGCGAGCACATTATAATGGTGAAAATCACCATGAAGGAGTTTATAAAATTTTGTCGTTTGATGTAAGTATGTAAAAATTCTGAGTGCCTGATCTAACGTTTGTTGAGAAATCGGTCCTACTCCATTTGGATTTACATAAACGAGTTGTCGCAATTGTTCTTCTCTTGATCCAGTTGTAGGAATTCTCGTATGTACAGGAGCAGGTTTCGTTATTGCCTTTATTAAATGGGCTGCGATATAGCAAGCATCCTCATCATTGTTTACTTCAGCTAAAGTATGACCAGGTGATAGCTTTTTCAATACTATAATCCCATATCTCTTATCTGAATCAATTAAAGAGACCATTCTATCATTCGCAAATAGCTGTAATGCTTCTAGCTCATTTAAAAAGCCTTCATCTGGTATGCAGATCTTCACTACTATTTCTGTTCCATCTTCCATTGTAGCTGGAGCAACGTAATTGATGGAAAGAAAATAAGGTTCTTTCAGCTTAATGGACCATTTTTGTTCACAGTATTGAATAAGCTTCGGCAACTGCTGCAACCAAGCTTCTCCTTTGGCTTTATAATACAAACGAACAGACTGAACAAAGTGCTCTTGTAATTTCATGTTGATCTTCACCTCCGTATCTTTCAATCGTCTACATGAGTCAAATACTATATTAAGACTGATAGAAAAGTAATTAACGTGGCCTCTAAGCAATGAGCGGAACCGTTGCTTTGTTTTAAAGACTGCTATGAGTGGGTTTCTCATAGCAGCCGCGCAACGTGTGGAGCCATTGCTACTTCCTCGAATCTGCTAAAAAGGACTTTTTCAGTGGCCTTCAGTTTTACCTTTTCAGTGCCTTCCTAAATAACCACTTCGGTACACCCTTTGAGAATCAATACACTTTCCAGGATTTATGCCTTATTGTACGTTTAACTATTTCAGTCCGTTACCTTTTTTCGCAGAAGATAGGTATTATTGCCCTACAATATCGCGCTTTCTATATCCGATAAATCCTATTATAACTAGAATTGCTGCAAGAGATGTCAACATAAGAACAGTTGAAACGTTCAATTCTTCTACCGGCACTTGTGGCACATGGCCAAATGGTGATAGATTCCTCATCCATTCCGGAAATTGCAGCAATCCACCTAAATATACGACTAGAAATGAATAACCTAAATACAACCAGGAAAAGCCTGTAAACTGTGGGAGTAATCCAATAAACAACACAGCTAACCCAATCATCATCCACATAGCCGGTAAATAAACCATACCTGCTTCTAACATCGCAGAAAATGAAATGGCCTCATCCATTACTGCAGTAGACGCTGACCACAACCCAAGTAAAGCAAGGAATAGCATCATAGAACCAAAAAACATTGATATAATGAAATAACTTCCCATTACTCTCATGCGAGATACCGCTCGCGATAATAAATGGTCCGTACGTTCTTTTTTCTCCTCGCCTTTTAGTTTTAACATAAACATTAAAGCTGGAACCGTACAAATCATCGAGATGACAGACATGAGTATCGCTAGAAATTGTTCCGTTAACGATAAACCCTCAACTGGTGATAACATCTCTGTCATCATTTCATTATTTGAAAAAAATGATTCTAAGTCACCAAATACAGAGCCGTAAGATAATCCTAATACATACATTCCTATCGCCCAAGCAACAATGCCCGTTCTTTGGAGTCTAAAAGCAAGACCAAATGGACTTTGTAACAAGCGTGATGCATATTTCCGACCTGGTTTAGATGGGAAAAATCCTGATTCTAAGTCGCGAATTTTATTTAAAAATAAGGTGATAATACCCACGATTATTGCAGATCCGACTGTTAAAATAATTGGCCACCAAACATTATTTACATATGCCTCTGTTTTTAAAATCCATCCTAAAGGAGAGAACCAAGAAAGTGTTTCATTGCTGACATCACCAACTGCACGAATAAGATAAGCGACTCCTAATACTATAAATGAAAATCCAATCGTCCCTCTAGAATTTTCAGACAGTTGAGCAAAAAGAGCGGTGATCGCTGTAAAGAAAATACCGGTAGCCCCTAAAGCAGCTCCGTATAAAAGGGAACCTTTTAAATCTATACTTTCAATTTGAAGACTAGCTAACCCAAAACCGATTAATAAGGCTAATAACACATTTGCACTAACCATCACAATGATAGTCGCACTCACATTTGACAGTCGTCCAACAGGGAGTGAACGTATTAACTCAATTCGACCATCTTCTTCATCTGCACGTGTATGACGTGTAACGAGTAAAGTACTCATGATTGCCACAACAATTGCTGTAAATAAAAGCATTTGATGAGCCATCATCGGGCCAGCCGTATAGTTATCTAAACCATACCCAACCCCAACCATCGCTGTCATTGCAGGGTTCCTCATTGTTTCAGCAATCGCTTGTCTTTCATGTTCAGATGAATATAAGCCTGTAAATGCCGAAGCAGTTACGATCGTAATTAATAAGAAAGAGATTAACCAAATCGGTAGACGAATACGATCACGACGGATAATGAAACTAGCCAGTGTTCCTGTTTGACTGAACAGCTGTTTCCGCATTATAATTCACCTCCCACTCCTGTTTTTGAAATGTTTCCAGTCCCTTCATAATGACGCATAAATAAATCTTCTAATGTAGGTGGTGAACTCTCTAGCTTAGTTAGCCCAAACTGACTAACATGCTGCATAACCGCATCAAGTTCTTCTGCATCAACTTGAAAGGAGAGCGCTTGATCTACTTCCTTAATATCGTGGACCCCTTTTAAGTCATATAACGTTTGAATTGGTCGTTTTGTCTCAACTAGTAGGCTTGTTCTTGTTAAATGTCGTAGCTCATCCAACGTTCCTGTTTCAATCATTTGACCTTGACGTATGATCCCTACCTTGTCGCATAACCTTTCTACTTCTGATAAAATATGACTCGAAAGTAGTACACTTTTCCCTGCAAGTTTGGCATTAATGACACAATCTTGGAACACTTTTTCCATTAATGGATCAAGACCTGAAGTCGGCTCATCTAAAATATATAAATCGGCATCAGACGCAAAAGCAGCAACTAATGCTACCTTTTGTCTGTTTCCTTTTGAATACGTTCTACACTTTTTCGATGGGTCCAAATTAAATTTTTGAATTAATTGTTCACGACGATTGTTATGTTTCACCCCACGTAATTTCATAAATAAATCAATGACTTCTCCACCCGTTAGGTTTGGCCAAAGATTAATATCACCAGGTACGTAGGCAATCCGTTTGTGAATCTCAACTGCATCTTTCCAAGCATCCTTGCCAAAAATCTGCACTTCCCCTTCAGTCGCTTTTAAAATGCCAAGCAGAATTCGAATGGTCGTTGACTTTCCAGCTCCATTTGGACCAATGAACCCATAAACTTCCCCCCTATTGACTTCTAGGTCCACACCATTAAGTGCAGTAAACTTCCCAAACCTCTTTGTTACATTCGTAGTTTTTACAATTGTCATGTCAGGTCCTCCCCCATGTATTCATCATTTTTTCTTTGCTTTATTCTTATGCGAACGTTACTACAATACTAATTTATGAAATATTTTAACTGATATAGTTCATAATATACAAAATTACACCCTATATCAAGAGTTTATGAACTATATCGTTTGTTATATTACATAATTTTTATTAAACTAATAGGGAGGTGAACGAAATGGATGGGTTTCAAAGACGCAAAGAGCAAAAGAAGCGAAATATATTAGAGGCTTCACTAGCCTTATTTATGGAATATGGCATTCAGAAGGTATCAATATCAGAAATCGCCAAACATGCCAACGTATCACAAGTGACTATTTATAACTATTTCGAAAATAAACATACATTAATTCATGAAGTATTTCTCTATTACATCGAAAAAGCTTCAAGGGATTTTGAACAAATCGTACATGATAACATTCCATTCCCCGATAAAATAAAGAAAATTATTTTTAATAAGAAAAAAATAGCGAATCAAATTCATGTGGAGTTTTACCAATACATGATGAAAGAGTACTCAGCAGAAGGTAATTATATTGAGAAGATCTATGTTGAAAAGGCGATACCTTACTTTACCCTTTTGTTTAATGAAGGAAAAGAACAGGGATACATTGACGAGAATTTATCGAATGAAGCAATTTTATTTTATATCCAAATGTTAAAAGACTACATGCAACGAGAGGATGTCCATCAGAAGATATTGCCGTTAACAGAAGATATTACGAATATATTCTTTTACGGAATCGTCGGAATGAGAAGGGACTGATGGAATCGATTGATCTAATCTACTCTTAGAGGTTTAAGGGGTTCTTAAAGATTCTCTTAAGCCTTTCTTACTGTTCTCAATTTTATTAAAGGAGTACACCTCTTTATAACTGTTTTTCACTAGGAAGGTTTCCCATTCTACAAAACGATCTACAAAGGAGCTCGAGCTCATGAGAAATAAACAAAAAAATAGTTTAAAGCCATTTATCAATCTTATTTTATCTACGAATATCCCCAAATCACCCCTAACAATTGGTTTGTTAGGTAGCCTTATTACGACGATTATCGGCCTTTCTATCCCACTTTTAACGAGAGAAATGGTCGATGGGTTTTCAGTTGGGTCTTTGAACACTTTACTCATTGTTGCCATTGGGATCGTGTTTATTGTACAAGCATTAATCGATGGCTTATCAACTTACTTACTAGCTTATGTAGGTCAGAGAATTGTTGCCAAGTTACGTGAAGCAATGTGGTTTAAATTAATTCGCCTGCCCGTGAGGTATTTTGACAAAAAGAAAAGCGGGGAGACTGTAAGCCGTGTCGTGAATGATACAGGAATTGTGAAAGATTTAATCTCACAACATTTTCCACAGTTTATTACAGGAATTATTACAATTATTGGTGCCCTTATTATCTTATTTATTATGGATTGGAAGATGACGTTATTAATGCTTATCTCCGTTCCTATTACAATACTGATCATGCTGCCTCTTGGCCGGAAAATGGCAAAAATCTCTCGAAGTTTACAAGATGAAACGGCTACTTTTACAGGAAGTATTCAACAAACATTAAGTGAAATCCGCTTAATGAAGGCTTCTAATGCTGAAACCGTAGAAGAGGCAAAAGGCGTATTTGGCATTGGAAAGTTAATGTCTTTTGGCTTAAAAGAAGCACGAATCTTTGCGATGATCGGTCCTCTTATCTATCTTATTATTATGGTTATTATCGTAATCATCATCGGGTACGGAGGAATTCGTGTTGCTGAAGGTTCGATGACTACGGGCTCTCTCGTCGCCTTTTTGCTTTACTTATTCCAAATTATTTTCCCAATTACCTCCTTCACTATGTTCTTTACGCAATTACAAAAAGCAAAAGGAGCGACAGAGCGGATCATTGAAATACTTGATCTCGATGTTGAAGAAGGTCAAGAAGGACTTGAAGTTGATATCACCAACCTCCCTATAAAGATTGGTGACGTGTCCTTTGCGTATAGCGAAGATAAACCTGTATTGAATAAGATTTCCTTTGATGTCCAACCTGGGCAAATGATTGCTTTTGCCGGACCTAGTGGTGGCGGAAAATCGACGATTTTTGGTTTACTTGAACGTTTTTATGAGCCTAATTCTGGTGATATTTTCATTGGTAATAGATCCATTAGAGATCTATCCATGAAGTCATGGCGAACTCAAATTGGCTACGTTTCACAGGATAGCCCAATGATGGCAGGCACCATCCGCGAAAATCTTTGCTACGGTTTAGAAAACGGAGATCAAATTCCGGACGCTCGCTTATGGGAAGTTGCTAAAATGGCTTATGCTGATCAGTTTATTAAGGATTTTCCTCAACAATTAAATACAGAAGTCGGTGAGCGCGGTGTGAAATTATCAGGTGGGCAACGGCAGCGTATTGCGATCGCTCGTGCCTTTTTAAGAAATCCCAAAATGCTTATGATGGATGAAGCAACAGCAAGTCTTGACAGTCAATCAGAAGGAATCGTCCAACAAGCATTAGCCCGACTCATGGAAGGACGAACGACCTTTGTCATTGCCCATCGCTTATCAACGATTGTTGGTGCTGACAGCATTATCTTTATAGAAAAAGGAGAAATTACAGGTATCGGTACTCATCAACAATTAGTTGAATCACATGCTTTGTATCGTGAATTTGCCCAGCAGCAATTAACATAGAAGAGAATAAATTAAGTAGCGAGGTGTCGCAATTGTATGCAACACCTCTCTTTTTCATTCGATCGTGTTCAACTCAAACCTCACCAAAAAGTCATGATAATGTTTAACTCTCGCCAAAGAGGGGAAAACACCCATAATTACAATAATAAGGGAGTGTTAGTCATGGCTTGGAATATGAATAATTATCCTGAATCTATGAAAAACCTTGAAGGTCCAATTAAGCAAAAAGCAATTGATGTAGCAAATCGTCTCGTTGAAGAAGGCTATGAGGAAGGAAGGTCAATCGCCATAGCCATCACCCAAGCGCAAAAGTGGGTAGGCGAACAAACGTCCCAGTATCACTTAGTCCCCCACACCAATGGTTGGGCAATCAAAAGGGCAAATGCAGAGAAAGCAAGTTATGTATTTGATACGAAAGCAAAAGCATTACAAAAAGCTCAGTCGCTTTCTAGCAATCAAGAAACTAGCTTGGTTATACACAAACAAGACGGAACAATTGAACGACAACAAAACTTTGCACATTAAGTAGTAAACTAAAATAGCATCTATCCCTTTCGTACCAACTGTTTATTCATCACAAAAGAAACCACTCTTCTCCAAGAAGTCGGAGTAAGAATGGTTTCTTTTAGATCATTCTTCATTAGATAAAGGCATCTGTTCTATCATCCGTCCTTCTCTATCTAAAATTCAATCTTTTCCAAATACAGTCCACCCGCTTCTGCTAGGCGTCCTGTTTGTATTCGTTCTTTTGCCTGTAAAATATCCGGGATCATTTCGGCTTCTATTTCACCTAATCCAACTTCTATCAACGTTCCAACCATCTTTCTTACCATATTGTATAGAAAGCCATTGCCACGTACGCGAATGTCGATAAATCCATCGTTTTCCTTCATATCTAACGAGTGGATAATACGCACCATCGATTTTTTCTTAGACTTCGCATTTGAAAATGCTGTAAAATCATGCTCCCCTAAAAAATATCGACTTGCCTCTTGCATTCGTGCAATATCCAGTTTCTCCTCAATATGCATACTGTGTTTTCGCATGAACGGATTCGTATAGTCCTCGTTCCAAATCTTATACAAATACGTCTTATCTCCTGCATTATAGCGAGCATGAAAACGGTCTGGAACAGTTGTAACCTTGGTTACACTAATATCTTGTGGCAGATATCGATTTAAATAAGCCTTAATTTCCTTTTCATTCCAGTGTTCATTAGTCTTAAAATTAGCTATTTGATTAAGTGCATGGACACCAGCATCCGTTCTACTGCATCCAATGATTTCAATCTTTTTTCCAACCATCTCAGATAATACATTTTCTATTTTTCCTTGAATTGTATTTTCATTGTTGCCGAGCCGTTGCCAGCCTTTATAGCGTCCACCATCATATTGAATGGTTAATTTATAATTGTTCATAGTTTTCTCCTTCAATTCTAATTACTCGATTGTACTCATTTTAGAACCCTAAAGGGGTAAATGGGACAGTAACTTCGATTCATCAATATATTTAAACATCACCATGCAAAATTTTTAAACCTTTAATCAAAAACGGGTCGCGGTACCTGTCCCCTTGACCCTTCTCTGAATATACCTTCTAAACCAGCTTTAATCAAATATATGTATAAAAGGTATCTTTAAACTTGCACAAATTATCTTCAAGTTACCGATATTTGTTATATTAGCAGTTCGACTATAAGATGTATTACGACCTAGAGCTTTATAGAGATTCTTTTTTGGTTGTATTTTTTCATTTTTCAAACTACCACTAGAGAGATTCCTAAAATCTAAATAAAAGAGGCCCTTAAAACAAACATAATAAATTCATCACAAAGAGGAGTCCATCACCTGAACTCCTCTTTCAAATTTTTATTTTTCCAGCTCTAACACTGCCACACACTCCACATGTGTTAAGTACCTGCGTTTACTAACAATAGTTAATAATATTACTCGGGTTACAATACTATGCTAAGTTCATCTTCAATCATTGGATTCAGTATTTTTAAACATTCAGTCAAATTCAGAAAAATTATTAGTCACAACCACTAGAAAGTTCCCATTCATGTACATATGCTCTTTCATAAATGAATACCTTATCAATCGTTCCATTAGAAACACTAACAACTGGACGGTAAGTATTCACTAATACCTCCTCCTTAAATCCATCCTCGAAATTTTGAAGCTTCAGCCATTTTTCTGGATCCTACCATATAGGCTGCTAATCGATTATCGACTTTGTGTAGATCAGCTGTATAAATAACATTGTTAAAGGCTTCTACTAATTTTGTTTTTAATTTGGTGGAAACCTCTTCTTCCGACCAATAATATCCTAAATTGTTTTGGACCCATTCAAAATAAGAGACGATTACTCCCCCTGAACTAGCTAACACATCAGGAATAAGTAACACGTTTCGTTGACTAAGAATTTGTGTTGCTTCCATTGTCGTTGGGCCATTAGCAGCCTCAACAACAATTTCCGCCTTAATACGATGGGCATTTTTAGCAGTAATTTGATTGGAAATGGCTGCAGGTACTAAGATATCACATGGAAGTTCAAGTAACTCCTGGTTGGTAATTGTATTTTTAAATAAATTAGTTACGGTTCCGAAAGAATCTCGTTTATCTAATAAATAATTTATATCTAATCCATCTTCATCATAAAGAGCTCCATAGGCATCAGAGATACCAACTACTTTTGCCCCTGACTCCATAAGAAACTTCGCTAAGTAACTCCCCGCATTTCCAAAACCCTGAATGACAACCTTCGCTTTTTTCAATTCTATATCTTTACGTTTAGCTGCTTCTTCTATGCAAATTGCCACTCCTCTTGCAGTGGCTGTTTCCCTGCCATGAGAACCACCTAAAACTAAAGGTTTTCCAGTAATAAATCCTGGTGAATCAAACTCACGTATCCGGCTGTACTCATCCATCATCCAAGCCATGACTTGTGAATTAGTAAATACATCGGGTGCTGGAATGTCCTTTGTTGGACCAACAATTTGGCTAATCGCTCTCACATAGCCTCGACTTAATCGTTCTAGTTCACCAAAGGACATTTCCCTAGGATCACAGATAATGCCGCCTTTTCCACCTCCATATGGAATACTTACAATGCCGCATTTTAAAGTCATCCAAATAGATAATGCTTTCACTTCCTCTTCTGTTACTTCTGGATGAAAGCGAACTCCTCCTTTAGTTGGTCCCACTGAGTCATTATGTTGAGAGCGGTATCCAGTAAATATTTTTACGTTACCGTTATCCATGCGAACTGGAATACGAACACTCAGCATCCTAAGTGGCTCTTTAAGCAGTTCAAAAACTTCACTCTTATACCCCAATGTATTTAAAGCTTCTTTAATAATTATTTGTGTTGACTGTAATTGATTTAGATTATTAGAATGCTGTAGATTTACTTCCCCTAACTTGTCTTCTTCTTTTATGGACAGCCTCATTTTATTCACCTCGAAAGATTACTACAAAGCTATTTTCTACTAAAATAATTCTGATTGTTTATTTTGAAAGTAAACCTCTTAATGCGAATGCCACATTTTGCGGACGTTCAGCCATACGTCTCATAAAATATCCAAACCAATCCTGTCCAAACGGTACATAGACACGCATGTTGTAACCTTTTTTTACTAATTCTAACTGTAAATCTGTCCGAAATCCGTAAAGCATCTGAAATTCAAATTGACTGTTCTGGATTTCGTTCTCTTTTACAAACGTTAGCACTTTCTCAATAATATGGTGATCATGCGTTGCGATTGCCGTATAACTTCCACTTAGTAAATGGTCTTTGATGATGTTGGAATAATTTTCATCGATTTTCACTTTGTCTTGAAAGGCTACTTCAGGCGATTCTTTATACGCACCTTTTACTAGTCTTAGAGAAATGCCTTTTAGGTTTCTAATGTCTTCTTCAGCTCTAATTAGATAAGCTTGAATAACCGTTCCAACATTGTCATAATCTTTTCTCAACTCTTTCAAAATATCTAATGTCTGCTGACAGTGTGAGGAATCCTCCATATCAATTCTTACAAAATTGTTATACTTCTTGGCAGTACCAACAATACGCCGCATATTTCCCAAACAAAACTCTTCGCTAATATCTAACCCAAGCTGTGTCATTTTAAGCGATAGATTGCAGTCAACACCTGAAGATGCCATAGCATTTAATGTCTTAATACAGTATTCCGTTGCTTCTATTGCTTCTTCCTTACTGTCTACAAACTCCCCCAAATGGTCAATTGTACACATTAATCCTTGTTTATTTAATTCTTTCACTTTAGCAATTGCACTCTCAATGTCTTTTCCCGCTACTACTTGAGATGCTCCTATTTTTAACCCCCACCTTTTTGCGGCAACATTCATTGCTTTGTTTTGCGAAAGAAACATAAAGAAGAATTTCATTGGTTGATGTAAAATCATTTTGATCCCTCCAGTATTCAGGCTAGATTTTTTCTCGCTACTCTTCTATATGCAAAATGCATGCCAATTAATTTTTTAAAGTCTTTCAAGGGTTTATAAAATTAAGCCTAGTTACCCATACACTTATGTTTACTATTACATCCACTTTAGACAACATTGTAAACGTTATCACCCTTTGGTTTTACTCAATAAAGTTTACTATTACAACAACTTTTTTAAAAAGGAGCAAAGTCATATTTGGACTTTAACCGAATACCTTTTTTAGACTATTAATCAAAACAGTCTAAAAATTTATTGAAAAAATATATACAATTTTTAGTCAATTACGTCTATAATAAATTCCAACATATACAGTCATGTAAACATTTTACAAAATCTTGATTTTGTTGGGGGGTTTTCAATTTGCAACACCAAAAGACTCTTGAAACATTAGCACTGCCATGGAAAAGCGACCTTGATAAAAATAAAATGGACGTTTACAGGCATACGACTCTTTTAACTGACATTGATCTTATCGAAGAAGGTAGAGATATTGCTATAAAAGGAGAAAATGATGAAGTTTGTGGATGGATTCCTAATTCAACATTTATGAAAGAGGTTTTTAAACAATGGAAACTGACAACAGCTTATTATAATACTTTACTTAACACGGTTGAGGCTGCTGTTACAACTGTTGATTGTAATGGAAATATCATATTTTTGAATCGTATCTCAGAAGAAATGTACGGGCTTTCATTAAATGAGGTGCATGGCCAATCTATTACAAATTTTTTTGAAAAAGAAGCGATTGTTCTAATGTCAACAATAAAAGAACGACAAGAGGTTATAAACAAATACAACCAGCCTCACCCTAATGTTCATGTATTGATTAATACATCTCCTGTCTATGTTGATAAAGAAGTCGTTGGAGGAATATCAATTGAAAGAGATATTACGGAGATGGTTAAGTTAAATGATGAGTTGGCTTCAACAACAGCCTATTTACATGATTTAGAAAGCACTACTCAAAGCCAACAGAACCTATCTCCTTTCAGCAAAATTAAAGGTAGAAGCCCTGTTTTAAAAGAGGCTATTAATCTAGCAAATAAAGTTGCCAAAACAGATGCCGCGGTCTTAATTACTGGGGACAGTGGCGTTGGAAAGGAGCTGTTTGCTGAAGGAATACATAAAGCCGGAAAACGATCTAACCACCCCTTTGTTGCCATTAACTGTGGTGCAATTCCTACCGCACTTTTTGAAAGCGAACTTTTTGGGTATGAACAAGGAGCCTTTACCGGTGCTGTAAAAGGAGGGAAAAAAGGAAAATTTGATGCTGCAAAAGGAGGTACCATTTTCCTTGACGAAGTCGGAGAAATGCCACTTGAATTACAAGTTAAGTTATTAAGAGTATTACAAGAAAAGCATTATTATCGTGTTAGTGGAAATAAAGCAATTCCAACTGACGTACGGATTATTGCTGCTACAAATCGAGATCTAGAAAAGATGATTGATGAAGGAAGTTTTCGGGAGGATTTATATTACCGTTTAAATGTCATTTCAATATCTATTCCTCCATTACGGGATCGTATCGAAGACATTCCTGAGTTAATCCAATTATTTTTAAAGGAATTCTCTCTTAAATACACGATGCAGATCCCAGAAATCGATCCAGAAGTTATGTATACCTTTCTTCAACACCCATGGCAGGGAAATATACGGCAACTTCGCAATATTATCGAACGCATTATCATTTTGGCGAGCGATAACGAAGTGATTAAGCCGCATCACCTTCCTAAGAATTTTGTGAAAGAAAATAATCCTCATACATTAAATATCCAATTCGAGGAAATACAGAAACTGAACGGTCAAAGTGAAGAAGAGATTCAATATGCATTACAAAAAACGTTTGGAAATAAGGCAGCCGCAGCGAAATTATTGGGTATTTCAAGGGCCACTTTATATAACAAACTAAAAAAGCATAATTTAAAAGGATAGAGAAGGTGAGAACGACTAGTTCCCACTTTCTTTCATTTGTGTCAATTTTCTAAATAGTTTAGACATTACCCAATACACTTTTGTCTATATTTTTGCCGTTACTATTATAGAACACCACTTATTATTATTGGCATAAAAATTGCAAGTAAAAGATAAACCCCATTATTAAGAAAACGTTATTAAACAGAAAGGAGTGTATGTTGATGGATTATAGCCTTTCATTTTCCACATGGATTTGGATCTTTATTCCATTTGTAGGAATCATCAGTTTATCTATTTTTACACTATTTTTCGAAAAGGAGTGAAGAACTGAATGAATACAGCCACTATTATTACATTTATTGTTTATTTAATCGGAATGTTAGGTATTGGTTTATGGACCTACAGAAGAACAAATACCATTTCTGATTATTTCTTAGGAGGAAGAAGTCTAAATAGTTGGGTAGCAGCAATGAGTGCACAGGCCTCGGACATGAGTGGTTGGCTACTTTTAGGTCTTCCAGGCGCTATCTATGCATCGGGCTTAAATGGAATGTGGATCGCCATCGGATTAGCGGTTGGAACATATTTAAATTGGCAGTTCGTTGCAAAACGATTACGCAAATATACTGAAGCTGTAAATTCAATTACTATACCAGACTATTTTGAAAGTAGATTCAAAGATTCGACTAAGACGTTACGTGTTATTTCTGCGGTAACGATTATTGTCTTCTTTTTATTCTACGCATCCGCCGGTATGGTTGCGGGAGCTGTCTTGTTTGAACAAGCTTTTGGTATTGACTATAACTTGGCATTATTTATAGGAGCTATCGTCATTGTTTCTTATACCTTTCTTGGCGGATTCCTAGCTGTAAGCTTAACAGATTTTGTTCAAGGAATTTTAATGTTATGTGCTTTAATATTTGTGCCTACTTTATTCATTATTTCACTCGGCGGACTAACAGGACTATGGAGTAGCATCGGACAAGTCAACGTTGACTTGCTCGATATTATGAAATCTGTTGGAATTGAAGATGGCCAATGGATAACGAACGTAACTTCATTTAGTATAATTGGAACCATTTCATTACTAGCATGGGGACTTGGATACTTTGGACAACCTCATATTCTTACTCGATTTATGAGTATTAGAAGTGTTGCTGAAATTCCAAAAGCTAGGCTTATTGCTGTCGTATGGGTTGTCCTCTCTCTTATTAGCGCAGGATTGATAGGACTCGTTGCAATCACACAATTTGATGTGCCATTAGATAATCCTGAAAGTGTTTTTATCGTACTTGTACAAACCTTATTTAATCCTTGGATTGCAGGTATCTTACTGGCCGCCATTTTAGCAGCTATTATGAGTACAATCGATTCACAATTATTAGTTTCCTCAAGTGCAGTCGCCGAAGATTTTTACAAGCAGATTTTCAGAAAGAATGCTAGTGAAAAAGAGCTTGTATGGGTCAGTCGTGGTTCTGTTATTTTCATTTCGATTCTTGCTGTCATATTAGCTAAAAGCGGGGGAAATGTATTAGAGCTTGTCTCTTATGCTTGGGCTGGGTTTGGAGCAGCATTTGGTCCAGTTATTATCCTCTCTCTTTTCTGGAGACGGATGACAAAAAATGGAGCTCTAGCTGGTATACTAACTGGTGCTTTAACCGTTATTCTATGGGGTAATATTAAAATGTTAAATAGCATAGGCTTATATGAACTTGTTCCTGGATTTATCCTAGCATGGATTGCTATTGTCATCGTTAGCCTCATTGATAAAGACCCATCCTTTGAAATTAAGGAAGAATTTAATTTAGTGGTTAACCATTCGGGTGAGCAACGACATGAACATAACAAATCTGTATGAAACAATTAAGATAGTAGATAGAAAATAGTAAAGTTGATCACTATTAATACAAAAAGGTAGACTGGCCCTGGCAACTCTCGTCCATCTACCTTTTTCTCATTCCTTCTTTTAGGTTGCGTTAAAACTTTAGTACACTTTTAAAAACGGTGGGAGCTCGGCTCCCACCGTTTTTCTTTAATATATTTCTGATACAGTTTAAATTATTCTGCATCCATAAATGGATATGCAATTTCTGTAGTCGGAGTAAAGTTTTCTTTGATAATACGAGGACTGGTCCAACGAATCATGTTAAATACAGAACCTGCTTTATCGTTTGTACCAGAACCACGAGAACCGCCAAATGGTTGTTGATTAATCACCGCACCCGTTGGTTTATCATTGATATAGAAGTTTCCAGCTGCACCAGATAAGCGGCGTTCTAAGTGCATAATTGCTTGACGATCTTGTGCAAAGATCGCGCCTGTTAATGCATACATAGACGCTGTATCTACTGCAGTCAATGTTTCTTCTAATTTATCATTTTCATATACATAGATTGTTAATACTGGCCCAAAAATTTCTTCTACCATTGTTTTGAAGTTTGGATTTGTTGTCACAATGATTGTCGGTTGAACGAAATATCCAACAGAATCATCATAAGTACCACCAGCAATAATTTCTGCTTCTTCAGAAGCTGCAGCATAGTCGATGTAGCTTGTGATTGAATCAAAAGCTGTTTTATCAATTACCGCACCCATGAAGTTTGTAAAGTCTTGGATATCCCCTACTTTAAGCTTAGCAGTTTCTTCCACTACACCAGCTTTCACTTCTTCCCACATGCTTGCAGGGATGTAAGCACGAGAGGCTGCTGAACATTTTTGTCCTTGGTATTCAAACGCACCACGAACAAGGCCAGCTGCTACTTTGTCTGCTTGTGCAGTTTCGTGAGCAAACACAAAGTCTTTTCCACCAGTTTCCCCAACCAAACGAGGATATGATTTATAGTTTGCAATGTTTTCTCCTACTGTTTTCCAAATGGTTTGGAACGTACTTGTTGATCCAGTAAAATGGAACCCAGACATACGAGGGTCTGTTAATACGACTTCCGATACTTGTGAACCACGAGAAGGTACGAAGTTGATTACGCCTTTTGGTAATCCTGCTTCTTCTAAAATACGCATAAAGTAGTAGTTTGATAGTAAAGCAGTTGTTGCTGGTTTCCAAACGACTACGTTCCCCATTATTGCAGGGGCTGATGGTAAGTTCCCACCAATTGCTGTGAAGTTAAATGGAGAAATTGCCAATACAAAACCATCTAACGGACGGTATTCCAAACGATTCCAAATATTCTTCACACTCTCCGGTTGAATTTGATAAATTTGATTAGCATAATCAACGCCAAAACGTAAGAAATCTGCTAATTCTTGCGCAGCATCAATTTCAGTTTGATAAGCTGTTTTGGATTGTCCTAACATTGTAGCAGCATTCATTACGTCACGGTATGGACCAGAGATTAAATCAGCAGCTTTTAAGAAAATGGATGCACGGTGTTCCCATGGCATATTTGCCCATGATTCTTTTGCAGCCATTGCCGCTTCTACAGCATCACGCAACTCTTTTTCTCCAGCTTGCGAAAAGTTTGCCAAAACATGTTGATGATCATGCGGCATAACCACTTGCTTCACTGTATCTGTCTTAATATTTTCTCCATTAATAATCACAGGGATATCGACTAAGATATCAGATTGGCGGTTTAATTCTGTCTTTAATGTTTCCCTCTCTTTTGTACCTGGGGCATATGTATTACCAGGCTCATTTTTAGGTGTTGGGATTTTGAAAATTCCGTTACTCATACTTTCACATTCCTTCCTGTGTGGTTTATCTGTATACACCTATAAACAATGCAATATTTGTGCCAAAAAGTAAAAAAGAGCAAAATTTATCTAAAGCCGTTCTTAAACACCTTTTCATCCCAATTACTGAAATGAATTTGGACAATTAGTTTACAAAAGTGTTCACTTTTTACACTTTTGTATATAAAGAATAGTCAAGAACAGTTTTCGTTCCACCGCTTTTTACAGAGCACCCTCTGATTTTGCTCTTTGACCTCAGCTGACTTTTCCCTATACTCTGCATAATCACTAGTAAAACTTTATACGGTTCAACTGTTTCTAAGTAAAATAAAGTCCTATTCATTTGAATAGGACCTTTCACTCACTGTTACATCTTTTTTCATCTAATCTACTCTTACAAGTAATGAACAGCATTCCACGTGGTTTGAGTGTTGATCGCAGATAGAATGATGTAGTGGTGTTTACCTTTAATTTTAATTATTTTTCTTCCACAATCCGTGCCCGATTGTTGAATAGTATGGTTGTACTACGTAATACAAGAGTTAGTCTGGCCTGTTTGCAGAAGACTGATCTTATTGAAAATCAATCACATTTTTATAACATTTTTGATTCTCAAAACTATGGTTTTATAATCTTTTATCACCAGAAGAATTGCAGTGGTAAACAGTCTGTCATTCTTTGGTACACTTTTTGTCATTTAGTGGTAAATGCTATGTCAGAGGTGGCACATTTCAATGGCTGTAATCAATAAAGAAAGTTTAACGGAATAATTCTAATAATCATGCCTGGATTAACTACTTAAACTCCAAGTTGGTGGGATATGACATTCTATGCTTCTAGTAGTTATTTTCGCACCAAAACGATAAATAAAGACCCCGTTCAACGAGGCCTTTACATTATTCATTTTAGGAGATATACTCTTGCTTCATAAGGTTTTAAAAGGATTGAGATATTATCATCGTTTTCGTCTACTTCATAATTGCTGATTAATAAATTTTTTGAGTTATATTGAATTTGGCTAGGCATTTGGAACTCGGGAGTTTCACTAGAGAAGTTTGTAATAACAAGCAATGTTTCATCCCCGAATACCCGTGTAAAAGCATAAATTTGTTCATGATCATCTAAAATGAGATTATAATTACCATATACAAAGACTTTATACTCTCTCCGTAACTTAATTAGACTTTGATAATAATAGAAAATAGAATTTGAATCTTCTAGTGAGTTCTTTACATTGATTTCTTTATAATTTGGATTTACTTTTAACCAAGGTGTACCTACTGTAAACCCAGCATTTTCAGTATCATCCCATTGCATAGGTGTACGTGAATTATCGCGTCCCTTTGCATAAATATAGTCCCAAGCCGGTTTTACGTTTCCATTACATTCTAGATGTTCACGATATAGGTTTAGGCTCTCAACATCGTTGTAGTCGTCGATAGAATCAAATTTTACGTTTGTCATTCCAATTTCTTGCCCCTGATAAATATATGGGGTCCCTTGAATCGTCATAAGGAAAGTTGCTAACATTTTTGCTGATTCCTTATGATACTGTTGATCATCACCAAATCGTGAAACAGAACGGGGCTGATCATGATTTTCAAAATATGAGGTGTTCCAACCATTATTATGCAGACCTTCTTGCCATTTTGTAATGACCTGCTTTAAATCTCTAAGTTTCCATGGAATTACTTCCCACTTTCCTCCAGGCCCACTATCTAACCCCATATGCTCAAATTGAAACAGCATATTAAACTTCCCAGTTACCTCATTTGTATATAGTGATGCCGCTTCATCTGGTGAAACCCCATCTGCTTCTCCCACGGTCATAATATCGTATTTGGAAAAGACCCTGTCTTTTAATTCTTCTAGAAAATCTTGTATTCCCGGCTGATTCCTGTGACAATCCCAGGCTGGAACATATTTCTCTCCCGATGGATTCAATGCATCGGGAAGTCCAGCTTTCTTCTTAATAAACGTAATGGCATCAACACGAAACCCGTCAATTCCTTTATCAAGCCACCAAGTTACCATTTTGTATAGCTCTTCTCGAACAGCTGGATTTTCCCAGTTAAGATCTGGCTGCTTTCTACTGAACAAGTGTAAATAATACTCCTCGGTAACCTCATCATATTCCCAGGCAGATCCTTTGAAAATGGATTCCCAGTTATTTGGCTCCTTCCCATCCTTGCCTGGACGCCAAATGTACCAATCCCGTTTCGGATTATCCTTGGATGAACGGGATTCAATAAACCAAGGATGCTCATCAGAGGTATGATTAATGACCAAGTCCATAATAAGCTTTATTCCTCGTTGATGGGCTTCTTTCAAAAGTTGATCGAACTCTTCCATTGTTCCAAACTCATCCATAATATCTTGGTAATCAGAGATATCATACCCATTATCATCATTTGGAGATTTATAGATAGGACAGATCCAAATAACATCAATTCCTAGCTTCTCGAGATAATCTAATTTGGAAATAACTCCTTGTAAATCTCCAATCCCATCCCCATTGCTATCCATAAAACTACGAGGATAAATTTGATAGACAACACTTTCTTTCCACCATTTTTGATTCATATTTACCTTCCCTTCTCTTCATACTTTCATATTTTCAAAAAGCTTGCTTACAGCTATTAATCCATGATTGAATTATTTCTTCAGTTTTTATGACTTCTAAGTCATTCTCATTCTTTTTCTGTTAACTTACTAATTTTCATTATTTTTTGTCTTAAAATATGACTTCTACTACAACTGAAAGGTACAGCGAAAATAATGAATAAAGGCTAATCAATCCTCCATAACTACTTTAACCTCTACACCAAAATGATCAGATACTACAGATTTATTGCTATTATTAAAGATTACTTTTGAATAACTAACAGGAGCAGGCTGGTTCATCAAAATTAAATCAATTCGTAAGTCCTGCTTGTTATTATTCCAACCTGCAATTTTCCCTTTAACAGTAATTCCTTCATCTTTTTCCTGAGCGAGGTGGTACGTGTCATAAAGGTCTTGATTTAACAAGTACTCATAGCCTTCACCTTTTAGAAAAGCGTTATTGTTAAAGTCACCCAAAAGGAAGCACAGCTCATCCTTATTTACATGTTTAAGAAGGGTGTCTGCTTGATGCTTAAAAGGTTCCTCTTCATCCTGCCACCATCCCATATGACATGAATAGAAGGAGATAGGTCTGTTATTGAAGTTAATTTTAGCACCCACAGTTTTTCGCGTTTTCCAATAATCGGTATCTGTACCTTTGGAAACGAAGAATGAATAATCCTCTATAATTGGATGCTTTGTTAAAATAGCTAAACCTTCTTCATATATTTCGAACCCAATATGGGAGAGATCCCAAACAAATGAATAATCCGTAACTCCAATTTTTTTAAGCTCTTGTAACAATATGAAGCCAAAATTATCTCTTTTAATATTATTGTATGCATATTCTCCCTCAATCAATTGACTAACCTCTTGCAATGAAATAACATCATATGATTTTTCTTTAATAATCTGGGCCAAGTATTTGATTTTCTCTATTTGATTTTCCTCTTGCCAGGAATGACAGTTTAAAGTTAATAATTTCATTTGTACGACGCCCCCAAGTGACTTTGAATATATTAAATTAGTAAGAGTCTATTTGTTGTAAGATTCTTCACAACCTTACTTGTTCCGATCAATCTCTTCAGTTCTTCCTTTGTAGGAAAAAAGTTAATCACCTTTTACGTGTAGTGGTCAACGCTCCACTTGCAATTGCAAACAGATCTTGTTATTACTAAAAACTTCGTTAAATAAATATCTGAATTTTCAAATAAATTTAAACCTACTGAATACAGGTATTTATACATTTTTTCACTATAAAAAATCTACTTAACTTCTTAATTAATTTTCGTTGTTTAACATACATTACTTCAAACTACACTTTAAAATTAACTCTTTTCTATTAACTTCTAAATTTGAAGATTGTTCCATGCACCCTACTTTTTCCGACGTATTTGTAATAATAATTGGAGTGACAATCTCTTTATTGTTATTTTCCAAAAATTCTATGTCAAAGTTTAATAGATCATCGCCTACTTTTACAGCTTGTCCTTCTTGGACTAGTGCTTCAAATCCCTCCCCTTTAAGTTCAACAGTCTCTAATCCTACATGTATTAGAATCTCTAAACCTTTAACAGATTTAATCCCTATCGCATGTTTAGTAGGGAAAACCTGAATGATTTCACCGTCAATTGGGGAAATAACTTTTCCTTCTTTTGGTATGATTGCTAAACCGTCTCCCATCATCTTCTCTGCAAAAACAGGATCTGGAACTTCTGTTAGTGAAATAATCTCTCCAGTCAATGGAGAATATATTTCTTCAATTTGAGATTTCACCTTTTTCGAGAAAAACTTTTGTAACATTACAATCACGCTCCTATTTTGGTATTGGATATCCTAATTAACGCTTAAAATTTTATATTTTTTCGATAATCAACATAGTGTCTGAACAGGGTCTCACCAATAATAAAGAAGGAAGAAAATGTATTAATTGGAAATCTATCATTACTTTGAATTTCCGAACTACTTGCATATAAGTTGTAGGGAGTCATTGTTGCTAACTTATTACTTTTAAGGTTTGTTATAGAAATAAATGGTATCCCCTTTGTTGTTAATGACTGCACGGCAGGAAAAATGACTGGTGTATCACCTGAAAAGGAAATAATAATGATAAGATCCTCAGCTTTTAAACTTTGCAGTGTTATTTCAAATTCTTTTGGTGCTCTTATTACAAATAAATGGCGTTGCATTATATGAAACATCCTTTGTAACTCATCGGCACAGTTCAACTGTAAACTACCTGTTCCGTAAACAAATATTCGCTCGGACCGATCTATTAACTCACATATATCTTGAAAATCTTTTGTTTTCGTATATTTTAGCGTTTCCTTTATATCTTCATTTAAACTGCCAATACTATTTACTTCACTATCCACCTTTTCGTGATCTTGCCATTTTAAAAATACACGAAATTCACTGTAGCCACTAAAACCTAGTTTTTGTGCTAAACGTAGAATAGATGAACGGGAAACATTGCACTTATCTGCTAAATCGTTAATTCCTAACTGATAACATGAGCTTTTATTGTTTAGAATGTACTTCAAGATATGAAAGTCATTTTCGTGTAGCTGATTATAATGTTTATTAATTAATTCTTCGATCTTCATTTTTTCATCTCCTCATCGTTCATTTAGTTTAGTATATACACCAAACCTTTTTCAATGTATTAGAGCAGAGGACATGAAACATCAGAAAATATTTAATAGGATTTGTAGGAAGGTGGTAACCTACACAAGTTCTAAAGACATATTTTTAGTACTTTCACCATTTTTAAAATATCAATTCAGAAACTGGAAACTTCTTCATTTCTCCTCCTTCATTATTGTTAACGCTTACGAGACTAGTTATATCACACAGAAAAAATGGGGACAATAAAGTTCCATCATTATGGTATCAATCACACTCTTAGTTCTTTTTCACATCCCCTAAGAATTTTCCCGTAACTTACAAACTCCTAAGAGTATAATTACCAGTGTTACTTTTTCTAATGATACAGATATTTATATAAGTATGAGTAAAATGATCATGACTGTTCTTACTCTTGGGCATAATCCATTCAATAATTCTATTTAGTTTTATGAAGATGGGAAGTTTTGTTTTTAACTCCTAAAGTTGAAAATGTTATATCGTACACCCAACACATTTATAATTTCCCTTAGATAAAAACCTACATATCAAACTCCTAGTCTTTTACATATTTTAAACCCTATTATTAGGTTGATCCTCATGAATAAATAAGAAATGTGAAAATTCTCAGCATATGAGAAAAAGAACAGAAGCAGTGATTGAGTCCACAATACTCGTACTTTATTGTTGCTACTTTTTTTATATGCTATAAAGTATGTGTAAGCGTTAACAGCTAATAAGGAGTGAAAAAAACAAAAAAAGAAAGAATTATTAAATCGTTTACAAGAGTAATAAACAATACAACAAGGAGTGTCCATAATGAAAGATAAACTATTAAACAGCATGCAGATTTTTGCGAGAGCTGTAGTTATTCCAGTATTTTACTTACCTATTGTAGGTATAATTTTAGCTCTTTCTGCTATTCTTACTAACCCAATTATTGTGGAAAATGGTGGTTTTCTATTCAATGTAGGTAAATTCATTGGTAGTGGTCTTTGGCCTATTTTAATTAACTTAGGAATTGTTTTCTGTGTAGGTATAGCAATGGGAATGGCAAAAGATAAGAAAGGAGACGCTGCTCTTGTAGCATTATTCTCTTATTTGGTTTTTCTAGGAGCTAACCAACATTGGCTTGATTTAACAGGAAAATTAGTAGAATATCAAGAGGCTTCTGATTTATCTGGTAGTGGACAAACAATTATATTAGGCTTTCAAGTAGTAGATATGGGAGTTTTCCTAGGAATCATTCTTGGAGTGGTAGTAGCACTTGTTCATAATAAGTTTTATAATAAGGAGTTTTCAGGAGCATTTGGGGCATATGGGAATACTAAACTAGTATTCATATTACTAATTCCAATATTACTACTATTAGCAATAGTTTTAAGTTATTTTTGGCCTACTGTTGCCATGGGCATCTCAGCATTGGCAGGGTTCATAGATAAGTCAGAATCTATAGGTGTATTTATATATGGCTTCTTGAACAGATTCTTAATTCCAACTGGATTGCATCATTTAGTAAATACACCATTCCTCTATTCTGATTTGGGAGGAAGATTAATTGTTGATGGAAAAGAATATTTTGGAGCTGTAAATATATTCTTAGCTCAGCTAACTGATCCATCTATAGAGGTATTCGATTCATCAGCAAAATATTTACAGTATGGTATGGTTAAAATATTCGGGCTAGTTGGGGCTGCTTTAGCTTTCTATCATACAGCCAAACCAGAAAACAAGACTAAATTAAAAGCTATTTTAATACCGGCGGTAGCTACATCCGTCTTGGCTGGTATTACAGAACCTTTAGAATTTACATTTTTATTTGTAGCACCATTATTATGGCTAATTCACTCTGTAATGGATGGTTTGTTTGAAACTATTGCCGTTTTATTAGGAGTTAGAACGCATGGAGTAGGTGGACTTATAGAATTTTTATCTTATAATATACCGGCCGGAATTTCAAGAACTAGATGGCCTATATATATAGCGGTAGGTCTTGTTCAATTGGCAACATATTATGTTGTTTTTAAATTCTTAATTAAAAAGTTAAATCTTAAGACTCCAGGAAGAGAAGATGGCGAAGTTAAATTATTTACTAAAAAGGAATATAAGGAAAAGATGACCAATAAATCTGGAGAAGCAGGAGACAAGGACTCAGATTTGGCAGCTGAAATCGTTCAAGGTCTTGGTGGAAAGGAAAATATCGAATCTGTTGAAAATTGCTTTTCACGTTTAAGAGTAAAAGTTACAAATGCTAGTTTAGTTGATGAACCAATTTTAAAAGGAACAGGTGCAGCAGGCGTAATAAAAAATGGTGATAATATTCAAGTCGTCTATGGACCTAAAGTAAACGGAATTAGGAATTCTGTTGATAAGTATTTAGCTAGTTTAAATTAATGATTCGTAATATTATTAATACAATTCAGGTAAATTTCAGGAATACAGCAGATTAATGAAAGTAGTCCATTTTTTAGTAACAAGTTAAATAATACGGAATTTAATTTAAATACTAGAGTTGTAACCGTATTAAACGTTCTCATGTTGTAATATAAAAAATAAGGCTTAGAGATAAAAAAGTCTCTGAGCCTTATTAATTGCAATATTTAATAAGAATAGTGCTTTCCCTCCATGAAATCTGCTGAGTTTCCTCACGTTAATTAGGATATTACATCTCGCTAGTAAATCCGTTCCTCTAGGAAGAATTTTATTTATTCATAACCACTTGATACTATTAACAACGGTTTTAATCTTCTTTTTCAAACACTTTTGTACTTCTCACCATATCAAAAGTGCGAACTAGTCCTTCGATTTCCTTTCGTTTCGGTTCTAAAAACGGTGGTAATGATAGCTTCTCTCCAAGAGTCTCAAACGGCTCGTCTCCCATAAAACCTGGTTCATCTGTTGCAACCTCAATTAATCCTGACATATATCGATTCGAAAAAGTACCGGTTGACATAGCCAAATGTTTGGAATCCGGAGCTTTCAATGCGTTTAATCCATTTTTTCTAGCGAAGAACGGTCCTGGGTACGCATGCCAAATGGCACCGTTCCAAAGCCTTGACGAGCAGGAGGAAGGTCCAAATTGCGTTCGACTACTAGTTGGGCGCCGTTCCTCCTCTTCCTACTTCAAATAGAAAACTTCGATGCCTTCCCAGGGTTCAAAATGCTAGTCAAAGCGATAATGTCTGAAGGTGACCAAGTACCCGTTTATTTAATTTTTGAGAGTACACATACAGGTTTTCCATTTTTGGGTATTTCCGCGACTGGCAAAAAAGTTAGATTTTCACTAATGATGATGTTAAGAATTGCTGACGGCAAGATCATTGAGAAAAGGTCACATGTTGAATGTGAATGACATTCTTCGCCAGCTTAACGCTTAATTATTAAAGATAAAACGGAATGAAATAAGCCAGAGACCCTTAGACCTTTCAAGGGTCTTTTATATTGTTTTAAGGCTATTAAATCCTACATGATAACAACTACCGTGCTAGTTATTTTTTAAAATATAAAAACTAACCTTAATATTTTTATTTTCTTATTTAGATCATTATTAAACCAAACACTTCTTAGCTTAAGTGATGCTAGTATATTTTCATGGACACATCTTAGTTAAGTTCTAAAAAATTTGACTAGAATATTTAACGAGAGGATGT